>CAMFLG010000012.1 GCA_945957495.1 uncultured Pseudorhodobacter sp.
GCGCATATTCTGCGCAATGAGATGAACGAGGTGTTCGATTCCGCCCTGCAGGAAACCGCGCAGCGGTTGTTGCCCTTGGCGGTGGCCGATATTCTGGACCGCGAGGACGAGGGCATTGTTGAAACCGTCAGCCCGGTGCGGACGCATGACGAACATCTGACCTATGTTGTGCGCAATGCGGCGGGGCAAGTGTTGATCCAGTCGCACAAGGCGGACCCTGCGAATTTCCCGCCCTATTCCGGGCCGGGGTTTCACGATACCGCCAGTTACCGGATTTTCAGCGATGAGGCGCTGCGTGGCAGCGTGACGATTTCTGTTGCCGAACCGCTGAGCCAGCGCGACGAGATCGCGCGCGAGTTGCAGATGGGGCTTGGCCTGCCGCTGCTGGCGGTCATTCCGCTTAGTCTGGCGGGGATTGCGGTTCTGGTACGCTATAGCTTTCGGTCGCTGCGGCGGTTTCGCATCGCTTTGGCGCGGCGCGGGGCGCGGGATCTGTCGGCGCTGGATTGCAGCGACCTGCCTGCCGAGATTTTGCCGATGGGCGAAACGCTGAACGGGCTGCTGGCCCGGCTGAAATCGGCGTTCGAGGCAGAGCGCAGCTTTGCCGCCAATGCCGCGCATGAGCTGCGCACGCCTTTGGCCGGGGCGATCGCGCAGGCGCAGCGGTTGCAGGTGGAGACGGCCGACAAGGTTGCCGCCCAGCGCGCGGGCGAGATTGAGCGTACGTTGAAACGGTTGACGCGGCTGTCTGAACGGTTGATGCAACTGGCGCGGGCCGAAGGCGGCAAGCTGCGGCTGGAGGCGCCAAGCGACCTGCGGCCGATCCTGCAGATGATGGTCGGCGATGCGCGGCGGGCGGGTGCCGGCGACATCGGCCTGACCATGCCGGAGGTGCCGGTGATGTCGGACCTTGACCCGGATGTGTTTGGCATTCTGTGCCGCAACCTGATCGACAATGCGCAGCGGCACGGCACGGCAGCGGGCGGTATTGCGGTGGAGTTGCATGCAGACGGGCGGCTTTGCGTGCAAAACGATTGCGACCCGATCCCGCCCGAGGTGCTGGCGGCGCTGGATGCGCGCTTTACCCGTGCTGCCAATGCCGGTGAGGGCAGCGGCATTGGCCTTGCCATCGTGCGCACCATCGCCGACCGGGCGCAGGGAAGGCTGGATTTGCGCTCGCCGATCCCCGGGCAGGACCGGGGATTTTCCGCCTGCGTCAGCCTTGCCGGAACCGCCGTCGCGGATCACTGATAGCGCAGCGCCTCGATCGGATCGAGCCGTGCTGCGCGACGGGCGGGGAAGTAGCCAAAGACCACCCCCACGAGGGCAGAGAAGGCAAAGGCGATCAGGATCACGCGAATATCCGGCGCAAACTGGATGTTCATGAAGGCAGAGCCGATTGCGGCCAGCCCAAGGCCCAGAAGAATGCCGATTACGCCGCCGATCAGCGACAGCACTACCGCCTCGACCAGAAACTGCGTCAGAACCTGGCGCGCCTCGGCCCCGACGGCCAGACGGATGCCGATTTCGCGGGTGCGTTCGGTGACAGACACCAGCATGATATTCATGATGCCGATGCCACCGACCACCAGACTGACCGCCGCCACCGATGACAAAAGCCCGGTCAACACATTGCTGATGCCCGCCAGCACCGAAGAGATCTGCTTCATGTCGGTGACAGAAAAATCATCATCCTCGCCAAGGCTGATGCGGCGGCGTTCGCGCATCAGGGTCTCAATCTCGGCAATCCCGTGTTTGGTGGAAACGCCGCTGGCCAGCGAAATCGAGATGCGGGCGACATCGGTGTTGCCCGCGATGCGGCGTTGCAGCGTTCGGATCGGCATCAGGATCAGGTCATCCTGATCGGTGCCAAAGCTGGAGGCGCCCTTGGCCTCTAACAGGCCGATGACCTCGCAGGACATTGATTTCAGCCGCACCTGTTCGCCGGTGGGATCGGTGTTGCCGAACAGGGTCTGGCGCATCGTCTCGCCCAATATGCAGACGGCGGCACCGCCCTTTTCCTCGGCCTCGGTGAAACTGCGGCCCAGAACCAGCGGCCAGGCGCGCACGTCGAAAAAGTCGGCGTCAATGCCGGTGACGGTGGTGGTGGTATTGGTGTTGCCCGACACCACCGTGACGCTGGAGGAGCTGGAGGGCGAGGCTGCGGCAACAACCGACAGGCTGCGCAGCGCCTCGGCATCGCGCAGGGTGAAGAGGGGCGAGGTATCGCGGCCGCCGCTGGGCGGGCCCATCTGCGCCTTGCCGGGGCGCAGGACCAGCACGTTGGTGCCAAGGCTGGCCACATCCGCCGATACCTTTGCCGACGACCCCTGCCCCACCGTGACCATGGCTATCACGGCGGCGACGCCGATCACCACACCCAAGACGGTCAGAAAAGACCGCAGCATGTTGCGCCGGATCGCCCGCAGCGCCAGACGGAACGCTTCCCACAGCATTACGACACCCCAGCCTGAACCGCGACATCGCTGGCAAGCCTGCCATCGCGGAAGGTCACAAGCCGCCCGGCATGGGCAGCCATGTCTTCTTCATGCGTGACCATGATGATGGTCAGCCCTTCGGTCCGGTTCAGTTCGACCAGAAGCTGCATGATCTCTTCGGACCGCTGGGTATCCAGGTTGCCGGTGGGTTCATCGGCCAAAAGCACCATCGGCTGGCTGGCCAGCGCGCGGGCGATGGCGACGCGCTGTTGCTGGCCGCCAGACAGTTGTGACGGATCATGGGTTTCGCGCCCCGCGAGCCCCACGCGGGCAAGCGCCGCGCGGGCGCGGGCCTGCCGTTCGGCGCGCGGCATGCCCTTGTAGATCAGCGGCAGTTCGACGTTTTCCAGCGCCGAAGTGCGCGCCAGAAGGTTGAAGCCCTGAAACACAAAGCCAAGATAGTGCCGCCGCAGCAAGGCGCGCTGATCCTGATTGAGCCCGGCCACCTCGACCCCGTTGAACAGGTATTGGCCGGAGGTTGGCCGGTCAAGGCAACCGATGATGTTCATCGCAGTGGATTTCCCGGACCCGGACGGCCCCATGATGGCGACGAATTCGCCTTGCTGGATGGTCAGATCCACGGCTTCCAGCGCGCAAACAAAAGCCTCGCCCGTGCCATAGCTGCGGGTGATGGCGCGCAACTGGATCAGCGGTGTCGCCGGATTATCAGGCGAAGGCGGTGTATCGGGGGACGCCATATCAATCGGTCCCGCTTTGGTCGGTGATCACGGCATCGCCTTCGGCCACATCGCCTGACAGGATCACGGTATGTTTGCTGTCGCTGTCGCCGGTTTCCACCTCGACCGCCGCGGGCACCCCGTCGCGCAGGACGTAAAGGTGATGCCCGGCGGCGGCGTCACCGGCGGCATCGGCGGGGCGTTTCGGCATGATCAGGCCCAACAGGCCCGAGCCGCTGCTGGTCGTGGTGGTGGTTTGCGGCGGAACGTAGCGCAGGGCGGCGTTGGGCACCTGAAGCGCGTCCTCGACATGGCTGACGATGATCGACGCCGTGGCCGTCATGCCGGGACGCAGGGCCAGATCGGCATTGTCCACGCTGAGCACCGCCTTGTAGGTGACAACGCCGTCGGTGGTTTCCGGCGCATAGCGCAGCGAGGTGATCGTGGCGTCAAACACCCGGCCCGGATAGGCCTCTACCGTGAAGGTTGCGGGATTGGCGACCTGCACGCGGCCAATATCAGCCTCGTCCACATCGACCTGAAGCTCCATCTTGGTCAGATCTTCGGCCAGCACGAACAGCACAGGTGCCGACAGGGCCGAGGCCACGATGTTGCCCACATCCGCGTCGCGGTCCAGCACGACGCCGTTGATGGGAGAGCGGATTTCGGCCTTGGCCAGATCGGCGCGCTGCACGTCAAGATTGGCGGCGGCAAGGGTGACTTCGGCCATGGCGGCGGCAAGGGCGGCCTTGGCGCGGGCGTTCACCGCCTTGGCGGTGATATAGCTGGAATGGGTGCTGACGCCGCGTTTGTCCAACTGCTGCGCGGTGGCAAAATTCTCTTCCGCCTCGGACAAGGTGGCTTCTGCCTGCGCGACATTGGCGGTGGCGGCGCTGAGCGCGGCCTGGGCGTTGGTCATCTGCGCGGTCAGCTTGGTGGTGTCCAGCCGGGCCAGCACCTGCCCCATTTTGACCGTATCGTTGAAATCCACCTCGACGCTGGCCAGCGTTCCCGACAGTTCGGATGAGATTTCGACCTGATTGGTCGGCTGCACCGTGCCTGTCGCTGTGACCACAACTGTCATGGCGGCACGCGAAACCGGTTCGGTCGTGTAGGTGACGGCGGCGTTTTTCGACGACATCGACCAATAGGCCCAACCGCCGCCCAGAACCAGAACGATGACGGCAAGCCAAAGCCAGATCGGGATGCGGCGGCGCGTCCGGGCTTTTGCCAGGGTATCCGCGATTTCTTGCGATTTGTCCGTCATACATCCCTCACACGGCTGCAGCGCCTTAGACTAGCTGAATTTTCCAAAGCTTGCCTTATCGCCTAACGTCGCAGCATGGCCATTCCGTCGCAGAAACAGGTCCGGGCCTTGCGGCGGCTATGTCGGGCCAAGCGGGGCCGCGCGCGGACCTTCGGCTGCCACCTCTTGCAGATATCTGACCAGATGTGCCGCGGCGGGTGACATCAGATCATCGGCGCGGGTGGAACTGCCGATGGGGCGCATGGTGGTTGGCACGGCCACCGGCAAAGCCACGACAGTGCCGGCCCTGACCTCCAGCTCTGCCAGTTGCACCGGCCAGACGGCCAGATAATCGGTCAGATGCAACAGCCTGCGCGTGGTCAGGAAAGAGACGGTTTCGACGCAATGAGCCGGAGGGTCCAATCCCTCATCGCGAAACGCCTTGTCGATCTGACGGCGCAGGGTGGTCGTCGGGCTGGGAAGGATCCAGTCGCATGACCGCAAATCGGCCAGCGTCAGATCGGGTCTGGTGGCAAGCGGATGGTGCCGCCGCGCGATGACCTGCGCGTAATCGGTGATCAGATGTTGCTGGCGCACGCCTTCGCGATCCCGAAATTCGGGCAGGCGACCGAGGACCAGATCAAGTTCGCCTGACCGCAAGGCGGGCATCAGCAGGTCATTGGTGCCCTCTTCAACCTTGACAACCAGATTGGGCAGGTCGCGTTGCAGGCGTGCAATCGCTTCGGGCAGCAGATCGGCAGACCCGGCCAGCAGCGTGCCGATGGTGACTTGCCCGGCGGTGCCGTCGCGCAGGTCATCCAGCGCCTGTTCGGCCTTGCCGATCTGGGCAAGGATCAGTCGGGCATGGGCGGCCAGATTGGCGCCAAAGGTCGTTGGCACCACGCCACGGTTGGTGCGTTCGAACAGGGCCACGCCCATCCGCGCCTCGGCATCTTGCAAGGCCTTGGTGACGGCTGATTGCGTCATGTTCAGCAGGTCTGCCGCCCGCAGCAGATTGCCCTCGGCGGTGATCGCCGCGACCAGTCGCAGGTGACGGACCGTCAGACGCTGGGCAGAGGTGGCCATGCGCGGTGTTCCTTTTCCAAGCGATCGCCGGGGGCTGCCTGACACCAGTATCCGGTTTTGGACCTACCCTAACAGATATAACCGAATGGAATATCCATAAACAATCAGTTCATTTGTATTCATGTCAAGGCAACGGCACTCTGCCGCGAACGCCAAACCAGACATATCGAGACTACCATGCCCGACTATCCCGACCTGAGCCTGTATATCGGTGGCCAATGGCGCAGGACGGCAGAGACGCTGCCGGTTCTGAACCCGGCCACCGAAAAGGTCATCGGCCAGTTGCCCGTGGCGGGCCGCGCCGATCTTGACGATGCGCTGGAGGCGGCGGCGCGGGGATTTCGGGTCTGGCGCGCCACCTCGCCGCGCGCACGGGCCGAGGTGATCTTGCGCGCCACGGCCCTGATGCGGGCACGCATCGACGAGATTGCCCATGCGATCACGCTGGAACATGGCAAGCCCCTGCCGCAGGCGCGGATGGAGGTGATCCGGGGCTGCGAGTTTTTCGAATGGGACGCGGGCGAGGCGCAACGGCTTTACGGTCGGGTCGTGCCAAGCGAGCCGGGCATCCGCTATCTGGTGATCCAACAGCCGGTCGGCACCGTCGCCGCGTTCTCGCCGTGGAATTTCCCGATGAGCCAACCGGCCCGCAAGATCGCGGGGGCCATCGCCTCGGGTTGTTCGATCATCATCAAGGCGGCCGAGGAAACCCCGGCGGGCGCATGGCACATTGCGCGAGCCTTTCATGATGCCGGGTTGCCTGCGGGGGTGCTGAACCTTGTGTTCGGTGTCCCGTCAGAGATTTCTTCCTATCTGATCCCGCAACCGCAGGTGCGGCTGGTAGCCTTCACCGGATCAACCGCCGTTGGCATTCATCTGACCGAACTGGCCGCACGGTCCATGACGCCGGTGTTGATGGAACTGGGCGGTCATGCCCCGGTGATCGTGTGCGACGATGTGGACCCGGACGCCGCAGGCGCGATGTCAGCAGCGCGCAAAGCGCGCAACGCGGGACAGGTCTGCACCTCTCCGACCCGTTTCTTTGTCGATGAAAAGATCTTTCAACCCTATGCCGCCGCCTTTGCCGCCCGTGCGGCAGCCGTCAGGATAGGCGATGGAATGCTGCCGGGGGTCGAAATGGGGCCCGTCGCCAACCATCGCCGGATCGAGGCAATCGAGGCCTTGGTTGAAGATGCCCGGGCCAAGGGCGCGAAGGTTCTGACAGGCGGAGTGCGACCGAACGGGCCGGGGTATTTCTACCCCGTGACTGTGCTGGCGGAGGTGCCCGACGACGCGCGCGTGATGCACGAGGAGCCTTTCGGACCTTTGGCCATCATTAACCCCACCTCCAGTCTGGATGAGGCGATTGCACGCGCAAACGCCCTGCCCTTCGGGCTTGCCGCCTATGCCTTCACCCACCGGGCCGCTACCGTGGACCGGCTGATGACCGAGATCGAGGCAGGCAATCTGTCGATCAACACGCTGGAAGCCTCGGTTGCCGAAGTGCCGTTCGGCGGTGTGAAAGCCAGCGGTCAGGGCCGCGAGGGCGGACAGGAAGGCATGCTGCATTACGTTGAAACCAAGACCATCTCACACCGGATGGCGTTGGAAACCGCGCCAATGGTGTCCGGAGCCAGACAATGAAATATGACCGCAAATCAGCCAAATCCTATTCGCGCGCGCACATGCGCGGCATCTGGGCTGCGGCGCTGATGCCCTTTGCCGAAGACCTGTCGATGGATGAGGCGGCGTTCCGCGCGAATATCGACCATTGGATTACCGACCTGGGGATCGACGGCTTTTTCATTGCCGGGAAACAGGGCGAGTTCTTTTCCATGTCGGTTGACGAGCGCAAACGCTGCTTTGATCTGGCGGTTTCGGCCTGTGACGGGCGGGCGCAAACCATCATGTCCTGTTCGGATCAGAATATGGATGTGGTGATTGATCTGGCGCGCCATGCGCAGGCTTGCGGCGCGGATTACATCGTCGTTCACGCGCCGATGTTGCATTTCTTCAAGGCGCAGGACGAAACGCTGTTGCGCTATTACGAAACGATTGCCAGCAAGGTTGATATCGGCATTGCGCTTTGGTCGCATCCGGACAGCGGCTATCTGATGTCGCCGCAGATGTGCAATCGGCTGGCCGATATCGAAACCGTGGTGGCGATAAAATATTCGGTGCCGCGCGAGATGTATGCCGAACTGACGCGGTTGGCGGGGGACAGGATTCAAGTCTCCACCGCGTCGGAAGAGGAATGGCTGGACAATATCATTGATCTGCGTTGGCAGTTGTATCTGTGTTCCTCGCCGCCCTATCTGCTGCAAACCGCCAAGGATCGGCGGATGCGGGACTATACCGATGCGGCCTTTGCCGGGCGGTTTGACGAAGCGCGCGCGATCCGCGATTCGCTGGAGCCCGTGCGCCGGGCCTTGCGCGACACGCGCCCCGCCGAAAAGCCGCATGCGCATCAGAAATACTGGCAGACCCTGCTGGGGCAACACGGCGGCCATGTGCGCCCGCCCTGCCTTGAGTTGACCGAGACTGAAAAAGCCGAAACCCGCGCCGCATTTGCCGCCTGTGGCCTGAACCTGTGAGGGAGTGAACCATGTCACGTCTAGCCGCCTTCAATTTCCAGAAGTGGATCGACGAGCACAAACATCTGCTCAAACCGCCCGTGGGCAACCAGTTGGTGTTCAAGGATGCCGACCTGATGGTGACGGTTGTGGGCGGGCCAAACAAGCGCACGGACTATCACGATGATCCGGTTGAGGAGTTCTTCTATCAACTCAAGGGCGATATGGTCTTGAAACTTCACGACACCTCCAGCGGGGATTTCTACGACGTGCCGATCCGCGAGGGCGATATCTTTTTGCTGCCCGCCCATATCCGCCATTCCCCGCAACGGCCGCAGGAAGGCTCAATCGGATTGGTGATCGAACCGGCGCGCCCCGAGGGCGCATTGGACGCGGTGGAATGGTATTGTTTCGACTGCAAGACCCGCGTTCACCGCGCCGAGGTGGATCTGGAAAGCATCGTCGATGATCTGCCCCCGATCTATGCGGCCTTTTACGCCGATGCGAAACTGCGCACCTGCCCGAACTGCGGCACAGTCCATCCGGGCAAAGAACCACCGGCAGGATGGGTAACTGTATAAATGATTTGAGTTTGAAATATTTATACTTGAAATATATCAAACCTCGCGTAAATTGACGAAAAAGACCCGGTACAGGGCCATCAACATGGGAGTCCGAGAATGAAGAAGCTATTGACTGCGGCCAGCCTGCTGGCGTTGACCAGCCTGCCCGGCTTTGCCGATCCGGTTAAAATCGGCATGATCACCACGCTGTCCGGCCCGCCCGGCTATCTGGGCGAACAGATCCGCGACGGGTTCATGCTGGCCGTTGAGGCGGAAGGCGGCAAGCTGGGCGGCGTGCCGGTAGAGGTGGTGGTCGAGGATGACGGGCTAAAGCCCGGCAACGGGTTGCAGATCGCCGACAAGTTCATGAATGAAGACGGCATCAAGCTGATCACCGGGATCGTGTTCTCGAACGTCGCAGGCGCCACGGTGCCCGAGATCGTGGACAATGACGCGATCTACATCAGCCCGAACGCCGCCCCGTCCAGCCTTGCCGGGGCTGACTGCAACCCGAATTACTTCGTCGTCAGCTGGCAGAACGATGCGCTGCACGAAGCCTCTGGCGTTGCCGCCAAGAAGCTGGGTTACAAGACCGCCGTTGCGCTGGCCCCGAACTATCAGGCCGGAAAAGACGCCATCGCCGGGTTCGAGCGAGAATTCGGCGGCCAAGTGACCGAGATCTTCACCTCGCTGGATCAGACCGACTTTGCCCCGGAAATGGCGCAGATCCGGGCGGCCAACCCCGACGTGGTGTTCCAGTTCCACCCGGGCGGTTTGGGGATCACCTTCCTCAAGCAATATCAGCAAGCTGGCCTGCTGGGCCAGATTCCGATGGTTCTGTCTGAACCGTCGCTGGACGGTGTGATCCTTGGCGCGGTGGGCGATGCGGCCATCGGCATCAAGGGCACCACGCATTGGGCTGCCGATTTCGACAACGCCGCCTCGCAGGAAATGGTTGCGGCCTGGACGGCCAAATACCCGGACCGCCCGATCACCACCTATGCGCAGCAATCTTATGACACGGCAAAGCTGATCGCCTCTGCCTTCGCGAAAACCGGTGGCGTGGATGACATGGACGCGCTGCGCGCCGCGCTGAAATCGGCAGATTTCACCAGCACCCGCGGCAACTTCGCCTTTGGTGTCAACCAGCACCCGGTGCAGGACTGGTATCTGACCGAAGTTGTGGCCGGTGCGGGCGGCAAGCCGGAAGTGAAAACGCTGGAAAAACTGCGCGAAAACGTCGGCGACATCTACGCCGCTGAATGCAAGATGTGATCCTTTCGGGGCCGGGCGATACCGCCCGGCCCTGTCTGACCCAAAGACCCACAACAGGGCGGGCCCATGATCTTATTCCTTGAACAACTGTTGAACGGGCTGCAGTTCGGCGTGATGCTGTTTCTGCTGGCGGCCGGCCTGACCCTGATCTTCGGGATCATGGGGGTGATCAATCTGGCGCATGGATCGCTGTACATGATCGGCGCCTATGCGGGCACCTGGGTTGCCGCCGAGACGGGCAGCTTCTGGCTGGGCATTCCGGCCGCGCTTGCCGCAGCCGCCCTAACCGGGTTTGCCATCGAGGCGCTGGTGATCCGCAGGCTGTATGCCCGCGACCATCTGGATCAGGTGCTGGCCACCTTTGGGCTGATCCTGATCTTCAATCAGGGCATCACGCTGATCTTTGGCCGCCAGCCGCTGTTTACCAAACTGCCCGCCGCCTTTGACGGGTCTGTCGAAATTCTGCCCGGCCTGCCCTATCCGACCTATCGGCTGCTGATCATCGCTGCGGGCCTGCTGGTGGCGCTGGGGCTTTATCTGCTGATCAATCGCACAAGGGTCGGGATGCTGGTGCGCGCGGGCGCCACCAACCGCGAGATGGTGCGGGCGCTGGGCGTCGATATCCGCCTGCTTTACACCGCCGTCTTTGGGTTGGGCGCGCTGTTGGCCGGGCTGGCCGGGATCATGGCGGCGCCGATCCTGGCGGTGCAGGTTGGCATGGGTGAGCAGATCTTGCTGGCCACCTTTGTTGTCGTGGTGATTGGCGGGGTCGGTTCGATCCGCGGCGCCTTTGTCGCCGGGTTGTTGTTGGGCGTAGCCGATACGTTGCTGCGCGCCTTCCTTCCGGGGCTGCTGCGCCAATTGATGACCGGACCAGAGGCTGACGCGCTGGGCATCGGCATCGCCTCGATTGGGATATATCTGCTGATGGTAATTGTTCTGCTGGTCCGGCCCAAGGGCCTGTTTGCGGTGGGCTCATGATGCGCCGCAGCCATGTTTTCGCAGCTTTGGGCCTGATCGTTCTGATCCTGATGCCGATGTTGACCGATGCGATCGGGCAGGCAAGTCTGCTGTCTCTGGTGACGCGGGCGTTGATCTACGGCATCGCGGCGGCGAGCCTTAATCTGGTGCTGGGCTATGGCGGCATGGTCAGCTTTGGCCACGCGGCGTTTTTCGGGATCGGCGGCTATGTCGTGGGCATCCTGTTCCAGAACTTCAGCGATGAGACACTGTTTCTGGGGCTGTTCCCCGGTACCAACCAAATGCTGATCACTGTGCCGCTGGCCATGCTGGTGGCGGGTGTGCTGGCCGCGATGATCGGCGCGCTGGCGCTGCGCACCGGGGGCGTGCAGTTCATCATGATCACCATGGCCTTTGCGCAGATGCTGTTTTTCCTGTTCGTGTCGCTGAAGGTCTATGGCGGCGAGGATGGCATCATCATCCGCAAGGTGAACGAGTTGCCGCTGCTGAACATGAAGGACAAGGCCACGCTGTATTGGGTGGTGCTTGCCGTCACGGTCGCGTTTTTCCTAGGCCTGCGGCAGGTGATCAACTCCAGCTTTGGCGCGGTGCTGGCGGGCATCCGGCAGAACGAACGCCGGATGGCCGCGCTGGGGATTCCGGTGTTCCGTTACAAGCTTTACGCCTTTGTGCTGTCTGGCATGGGTGCAGGTCTGGCCGGTGCGATGATGGCAAACGCCATGCGCTTTGCCAGCCCGGACATGCTGCACTGGATGAAATCGGGTGAGTTGATGATCATGGTCATTCTGGGCGGCGTCGGCACGCTGTTGGGGCCGTTCTTTGGGGCGGGGGCGCTATTGGTTCTGGAAAGCACGCTGTCGTCCTGGACCGAGCATTGGCAACTGGCGTTGGGGCTGATCCTGCTGGTGCTGGTTCTGGGCACCAAGGGCGGGCTGATGGCGCTGATCGGCAAAGTATGGGCGCGCAAATGACGGCAGTTCTGGCAATCAAAGGTCTGCGCAAACGCTTTGGTGGTTTGACCGCAACCGATGGCGTCACGCTTGAGGTGCGCGCAAATGAGATCCACGCCCTGATCGGGCCGAATGGCGCGGGCAAATCCACCCTGATCAACCAGCTTTGCGGTGAACTGACCCCGGACGAAGGGGTGATCCGGCTGATGGGGCAGGATGTGACCCATGCCTCGGTGCCCGCGCGGGTGGCGCTGGGTCTGGGGCGAACGTTCCAGATCACCTCGCTGCTGGAGGATATGACCGTGCTGCAGAATGTCGGCATGGCCTTGCAGGCGCGGGCGGGGGGCAATTTCCGCATCTGGGACCGGGTGGCACAGCGGCGCAAGATCTGGGAGGCGGCGGCACAGATCATTGCCGATGGCCAGTTGCAGGGCCGCGAAACCGCCCTGGTGGCGGACCTGTCGCATGGCGAAAAGAAACAGCTGGAACTGCTGATGGCCATGGCATTGCAGCCCGTGGTGATGCTGCTGGATGAGCCGATGGCGGGGCTGGGCCATCTGGAAAGCCAGACCATGATCGGCCAGTTGCGCAGCCTGCGGGAAAAGACCGCGATCTTGCTGGTGGAACACGACATGGAGGCGGTATTTGCGCTGGCCGACCGGATTTCGGTGCTGGTTTACGGGCGCATCATTGCCCAAGGCAGCGTTGACGACATTCGCAACAACCCCGCCGTGCGCGATGCCTATCTGGGCGCGGAGGACGAACTATGCTGAGCCTGCGCAACGTTTCTGCCGCCTATGGCGCCAGCCGGGTGTTGTTCGACGTGTCCTTTGATCTGCGGGAAGGCGAGGTTGTGACTCTGCTTGGCCGCAATGGCATGGGCAAGACCACGACGATCCGCACGATCACGGGGCTTCTGGCGCCCACGGGGGGCGAGATCAGCTTTCAGGGGCAGCAGATTGCCGGCCTTGCACCGGAAAAGATCGCGCGTCTGGGCTCTGGACTGGTGCCCGAGGGTCGGCAGATTTTCGCAACCCTGACCGTGCAGGAAAATCTGGTGGCGACGGCGGCGAACCGGTCGGGGCGCAGCGATCCTTGGACCTTGGCGCGGATTTACACCCTGTTTCCACGTCTGAAGGAACGTCATGGCCAGTTGGCAGGCACGCTTTCGGGCGGCGAGCAACAGATGCTGGCGGTGGGCCGCGCCCTGATGACCAACCCCAGCCTGCTGATCCTGGATGAGGCGACCGAAGGGCTGGCCCCGGTGATCCGCACCGAAATCTGGCATGTGATCGAAAAGCTCAAGTCAGAGGGGCAATCGATTCTGCTGATCGACAAGAACCTGGCGGTGCTGAAGCGTCTGGCCGACCGGCATTACATCATCGAGCGCGGGCGCACCGTGTGGAGCGGTGGTCACGCCGACATCGACCGCGATGCGGCAGAGGTGCAGCGCTATGTCGGTGTCTGATTTGCGGCTGGTTCTGGTGGGATGGGGTGCGATTGGAAGCCGGGTGGCAGCCCTGTTGGCCGAACGCGGCGCGCCGGTTCAGATCATGGGCGTGGGCCTGCGCGATGCGGGCCGCACGCGGGACTTGCCCGAAGGCGCGGTTGTGTTGACCGATCCTGCCGATCTGGCCGCGCTGTCACCGGATCTGGTGGTCGAGGCCGCCGGACGCGACAGCGTGGTGCCCTGGGGGCGGGCTGCGCTGATGGCCGGTTGTGATTTTGCGGTGTCTTCGACCTCTGCCTTTGTCGATGACGCGGTGCTGGCCGAATTTCTGGCGCTGGCCAAGGCGCAGCGGGCACATCTGATCATTCCGCCCGGCGCGCTGGGCGGTATTGACGCGCTGTCAGCCGCCGCCCGCCTGCCGATGGCCATGGTGCGGCACGAGATTGTCAAACCCCCGGCGGCGTGGAGGGGCACCGGCGCAGAGGCGTTGTGCAATCTGACCGGTTTGCAAGAGCCTTTCACCTTCTTTGAGGGGACGGCGCGCGCGGCGGCGGATGCCTTTCCGCAGAACGCCAATGTGGCGGTGATTTCCGCGCTGGCGGGCATCGGGTTGGACCGGACCACGATTGCGCTGATCGCCGATCCGGGGGCGCGGATGAACCGTCATTCCATCATGGCAGAGGGCGATTTCGGCCGCATGGCGATCCGGCTGGACAACCGGCCATTGGCCACAAACCCGAAATCGTCGGAAATGACGGCGCTGTCACTGGTGCGGATGATCGAGGCACGGCTTGGAGGATTGGTCATTTGACACTCGCGGATGAGGCCACTTGGCCGCGCGACCGGCTTGATGCCGATTACACCGCGCGCAACACCTGCACGGCAGCAGAGTTTGACCGCACGATCGCGGAGTATCTGTCGCGGTCGCAGGCTGCCCTGGATTTGCCCCATGCACAAACCGATCTGGTCTTTGACGATGCTACCGGGCTGGGGCTGGACCTGTTCGGCACAAAGCCGGGCGAATTGCGCCCGCTGGTGATCTTCATTCATGGCGGCTATTGGCGCGGTTTGGCGAAAGAGCATTCGGCCTTTCTGGCGCCGATGCTGGCGGCGCGGGGGATTGCCTGCGCTGCGCCCGATTACCGGCTGGCCCCGGCGGCGCGGATGACGGACATCGTTGCGGATGTGCGGCAAGCCTTGGCGTTTCTGTGGCACAAGGCCGAAACCTTGGGGATTGACCGGCGGCGCATCGTGGTCACGGGGTCTTCTGCCGGGGGCCACCTTGCGGCGGCGTTGTTGCAGCCCGGCTGGCAGGCGGCGCTGGGGCTGCCGGAGCAGCCCATTGCCGCCGCCCTGCCCGTCAGCGGATTGTTCGATCTGGCGCCGATTGCGGCAAGCCATGTGCAGGGCTGGATGCAGTTTTCGTCCGCCGAGATCGCGGAATTCAGCCCGTTGCGCCATCTGCCCAGCCCTGTGCCACGGCTGAGCGTCATTGTGGCGGAACACGAGGCTCCGGGTTTCCACCGCCAAAGCCGGGCCTATGCCGATGCGCTGTCTGCGCCCTATCTGGTGGGCATGGGGCGGCATCACTTTGACGTGGTGTTTGATCTGGCGGACGCCAACCATCCGCTGGGGCAAGAGATGTTGCGGCTGATCGCGGGCTAAGCCCATGGGCAAGCGTATAAATTATGCGCTTGCCGCCCATCCCTCGTTTCAGGCGCGTTGGTCACTGGCACTCAATCCGGCGATGGCCTATGGTCCGGGGATGCGCCCGCTTTCCATCGTTCCAGCCGTTGACCCGGCGATTTTGAAAGACCTTGTCGCCTGCCCGTCCTGCGACACGCTGCATCGGTTGCCCGATGCGGGGATGAACCAGCGCGCGCGCTGTGTGCGTTGCCACAGGGTGCTGATCAATCCGCGCGACAGTGCGATGACCAAGATCGTGATGATGGCGCTGACGGCGACGATCCTGATGATCGCAGCCATCGCCTTTCCGTTTCTGTCGCTGCAATCGCATGGGCTTAGCCAGCGCAGTTCGATCATCGACGTGATCGAAGCTTTTTCAGAAGGGATGATGTTGCCGCTGTCCTTTGCCGTGGCCGCTCTGATCGTGGTGTTGCCGATGATGCGGTTGGCGGCGATCATGTATGTTCTGGCGCCGATGTCATTCGGCTGGGCCCCGGCGAAGGGTGCCATGACGGCGTTCCGGCTGGCAGAGGCGTTGAAGCCCTGGGCGATGGCAGAGGTGTTCATCGTGGGGGTGGCGGTGGCGGTGGTCAAGGTATCGGGCCTTGCGCATCTGAGCATGGGGCCCGCCTTCTGGGCCTTTGCGGCCCTGGTTTTGGTAACGGTCTGGAATGACACTTTCATGTGCAGGTTGACGATATGGCGAACGCTGGAATCCCGCGCCGCGCGCCGCTGACCGCGCGCGCGGCAGGGTTGGTCGCCTGCCATGAATGTGGGCGCGTGCATCCTTTGGGGTTCACGACCTGCCTCCGCTGTGGCGCGGCCCTGTCCAGCCGCGACCCGTTCAGCCTGCAAAAGGTCTGGGCCTGGTGGCTGGTAGGATTGATGGTCTATATCCCGGCCAATCTTTATCCGATGCTGGTGACGACCTCGCTGGGCAAAACCTCGGAGAATACCTTGCTGGGCGGGGTGATCGAGCTGGTGCATATCGGGTCTTATGGCGTGGCGGGGATCGTGTTCTTTGCCAGCATCATGATCCCCATCGGCAAGATGTTTGCGATCCCCTACCTTGCAATCAAGGTTGCCCGGCCCGACAGCCGATCCGCCCATCTGCGCCATTGGCTGTTCGAGGTGGTGGAATTTATCGGGCGCTGGTCGATGGTTGACGTGTTTGTGGTGGCAATTCTGTCATCGCTGGTGCAACTGGGCGGTGTCGTCAGCATCAAACCCGGTTTTGCCGCCCTGTGCTTTGCGCTATCGGTGGCCTTCACCATGCTGGCTGCAATAAGCTTTGATTCCAGACTGATCTGGGACGCCGACAAGGGAAATGCCGAGTGACGCTGCCTGACCTGCCCCAAATGGACGTTGATCCGCCAAACCCTTCGATGTTCCGCAATCTTTCGGTGGTATGGCTGGTGCCGCTGTTGGCGCTGCTGATTTCTTTCGGCGTCGCCTGGAAAAGCTATAGCGACCGTGGCGTGCTGATCACCATCACCCTGCCGGATGCGGCGGGTGTGACGGCCAGAGACACTGTTCTGAAATTCCGCGAGGTGGTGATCGGCAATGTGGAATCGGTGCGCTTTGCGCCGGATTTCAAGAATGTCGTCGTTTCGGCCCGGATTGACCGGACCGTGGCAGACATCCTGCCTGCCGATGCCGAATTCTGGGTGGTGCAACCCAACGTCAGTGCAAGCGGCGTGACCGGGCTTTCCACCGTGCTTTCCGGGGTTTACATCGAAGGCGCCTTCATTCCGACCAGCGGTTCTACCGCGCGCAACTTTCTGGGCCTGCCCACGCCGCCGATGGTGCGGCCCGGGCGCGAAGGCACCACGATCACCCTGCGCAGCGATGACGGATCGCATCTGCCCAAGGGCGGCCCGGTGCTGTTTCACGGCATCGAAGTCGGGCGACTGGACGTGCCACGGCTTAGCACCGACGGCGACAGTGCCCTGGTCGAGGCGTTTATCAATGCGCCCTATGACAAGTTCCTGACCACGGCGACGCGGTTCTGGAACACATCGGGGTTTTCGGTCAAACTTGGCCCGGATGGCATCAACATGAGCGTGGCAAGCCTTGGGTCGCTTTTGAACGGCGGCGTGGCCTTTGACACCACCTTTACCGGCGGTCAGGCAATTGCGGGCGAGACGGTGTTCACCCTGTTCCCCGATGAGACGGCGGCGCGGCAAAGCATCTATACCAAGATTGGTGACAACGCTTTGGCGATGGCTGTCATCTTTGACGGCTCGGTCAACGGATTGCAGGCCGGGGCGCCGGTGGAATATCTGGGCCTGCGCGTGGGTCAGGTGACAGGGATCAGCGCCTTTATTGATACGGATGCCGCCGGGAAAGACACCGTCAAGGTCCGCGCCGCGATAGAGGTTGATCCGCAGGCGCTGGGTCTGGATGCCGACACGGGCGAGGACGAAACATTGTCCTTCCTGCAGGACGCGGTTGCCAAGGGCATGCGTGCGCGGCTGACCACGACCAGCCTGTTCAGCTCTGCCCTGAAGATCGAACTGGTCGATCTGCCGGATGAACCGGCAACCGTGCTGACAAAGGACGACGACGACATTCCGATCCTGCCAAGTGTGGCGTCTAACCTGCCGGACTTCACCGCGACAGCCGAAGGCGTCTTTAAGCGGATCAACGCGCTGCCGATTGAGGATGTGATGGACCATGCGGTGTCGCTGATGGCGTCGATTGAGGCCGTCGCCTCTTCGGACGGGGTGCAGAAAACCCCGGATGCGCTGGTGAAATTGCTGAACGATGCGCAGGCTTTGGTGAACAGCGAGGACACGCAGGCTCTGCCCGGCGAGATCCGGGGCGTGGTGGATGGGCTGAACAAGATCCTTGCCGATCTGCAACAGCAGCAGGCGGTCAACAAGCTGGTCAGTGTGCTGGAGAATGCAGACAAGACGGCGTCCGATCTGGCGAATGCCTCCAAGGATTTCCCGGCGCTGGTTGCGGACCTGCGGGATGTGGCGGGCAAGGCCAAGGCGTTGAAGGCAGAGGATCTTATCGCCAGCGCCACGCAGGTTCTGGACACCGCCAATGCGCTGATCGGCACCGATGCGGCCAAGGCGCTGCCTGCTGATCTGTCGCAGGCTTTGGCAGAGATTCAGGCGGCGTTGCAGGAATTGCGCGAAGGCGGTGCGGTGGCCAACACCAACGCCGCCCTAGCCGCAGCAAAAGACGCCGCGAACGCCGTTTCGGCGGCCACCGGCGATCTGCCCAAGATCACCAGCGACATCGAAGATGTGATTGCCAAGGCCAATGCTCTGGTTGCCAGCTATGGCCCGAATTCGGCCTTCAACACCAAGACGCTGGATCTTTTGCGCGAATTACAGGCCGCGGCCAAGGCCATCACGCAATTGGCCAAGTCGATAGAGCGCAAGCCAAATTCCCTGTTGATCGGACGCTGAGGTAAACATGACACGCATTGCCCCCATCGCCCTGATGTTGTTCTTGGCTGCCTGCGGTGCCAAATCGCAGTTCATCATCACCGCGCCGGAAGCCACGACCGAAACGCGCGTGCGGGTGGCCAGCATCGAGGTGATCACCGTCTCGCTGCCTGCCTATGCGGCGGCGGCGGCGATTGTGGTCGAGGATGCGTCCGGCGCGCTGCGTCCGGTGGCGAAATCGCTGTGGGCCGATGATCCGCCGCGCGGGGTGACGGCGGCACTGGCGCGCAGTCTGGATGTGAAATCCACGGCCACCGTGGCGGTGGAGCCCTGGCCGTTGAATGACGCGCCTGAGGTACGGCTGGAGGTGCGGGTGGATGAGATGCTGGCCCGTGCCGATGGCAGCTTTGTGATGAACGGGCAATTCGCGCTGTCGTCGCAAACCGGCGCGGTGCGCGACCGGCTGCAACGCTTTGCCATTGTGGTGCCGCTTGCCGATGCGGCCCCCGCCTCGGTCGCGGCGGCGGCGGGCAAGGCCATTGACGGGTTGGCCGATCAGATTATCGCGCAGCTCAAACGCTGATCCGGGCCGGAGCGCGGTTTCAATATTCGGGACGCGGTCTTGAATATTGAAACCAAAGCCGATTCTGTCTCTTATATACATCTGACGCTGCCGACGACTAGTCGAGTGTTGATAGGGGGGGGGGGGGGGGGG
>CAMFLG010000013.1 GCA_945957495.1 uncultured Pseudorhodobacter sp.
CTGATGACCACACCAAATCTTGCGTTTGCCGCCGCGCCGCTTTGTCGCGCTGATGTAGTCGGGCAACATTCCACCGGCATTGGCGGAATTGCGTGTCAATTCGGGGCTTTGTCGGCTATTCTGAAGGTGGGCCAAAACCATCTGGCCCGGTCCTTGTCAAAAGGGGCGGCAGCAAGCACACCCCTGGCACAAAATTGGAGTAGAGGATGTCGAGCACCAAAATCGTCTTCGGTCTGTTCATGCTGGCCTTCGTTGCCGCCTGCGCGCCGAAACCCACTGAAACCGTCTATGTGGACACGCCGGCTGTCAGCACAGAGCCGACCTACACCGGCAAATACAAATAATCGCAGAGGGGCCGGGGCTTCCCGGCCCATCCCTGCCACCCTGATCGCAGAGGTGGCATCATGCTGAAGCATCGCGGTTTTCCCGGCCGCCTGACCGGCACCGATTTTCAGTTCGTCATCCGTCGCGCCAATATGAAACAGGGCCCGACCAAGATCATCAAACGCGAACGCTTCAAGGATCGCAAACACACCGACCGTCTGGCCGATGCCGGTTTCATGGCGGCGCTTTGGGCGCATTTCGGCGAAGAACCGTTCGAGCGTGGCAATCTGGATGCAGGCCGGCTGTCATGGCTGTTTGGCCGCGAAGTTGTGCCCGCCGAAGACCCGTTCAACCCGGCGTCCTATGAGGCGATGCTGAAGATCAATCTCAAAGTCGCACAAGTGTCCTTCCCGGAAATCTTTGCCGAGGATGCAGAGCCGATGGACTTTGGCGACTGGGACGACGACGAGGATCAGGACTAGGCATGAATCCGCGCAACCCCTTGTCAGTTTGGCAGAAATTCGCGCAGGGCGTCACCCTTCGCGAATTCGGCTTTGCCACATTGCCGGGGTTGCGCAATGATCAATCTGTGCCCTTCACCAAGGGGTTTTCCATGGTGGCTGGGCAAGACTGTTTCCCTTTCCCTTCCCCTTGGTCCGGCCCCAAAAGGGTCGGGCCGATTTTTTTCGCGCAGGCGCTTCGGCGCCGGATTGCCACCCATGTGAAGACTGCCGTTTTAGGCTTTGATTTTGCGATGATTCCTGTAGAATCACCCGCAATAACAACAAACCAACGAGGCAGTCTTCGATGCGTAAATCTCTTTTCCTTCTTGCCGTGCTTACCCTTCCGCTTGCCGGATGCATGGATGACCCGGCCACGCGCGGGCTTGGCGGTGCGGCCGCAGGTGCGGTTCTGGCCAGCGCCACCGACAACAATGCGCTTACCGGTGCCATCATCGGCGGTCTTGCGGGTGCAGCCTCTTGCACGCTGCCTGCGGCGCAATGCCCCGGCTACTGATCTGACCGCCGCTTTCGCGGCACCAACCTTCACCACGGCCAGCCGGGCGCATACCCCGGCTGGCCGTTTTGTTTTTGCGGCCACCGTTTCGCGCGCTGAAACCGGCCGGGCCACCTTACGGAGAGCATAATGTTCAAGAAGATCCTGATCGCCAACCGGGGCGAAATCGCCTGCCGCGTCATCAAATCGGCGCAGAAGATGGGCATCAAGACGGTGGCCGTCTATTCCGATGCTGACCGCAACGCGCTGCATGTGAAGATGGCGGATGAGGCGATCCACATTGGCGCCTCGCCCGCCGCGCAATCCTATATCGTCATCGACAAGATCATGGCGGCGATCAAGGCATCGGGCGCCGAGGCGGTGCATCCGGGCTATGGTTTCCTTAGCGAAAACATGAACTTCGCCGCGGCGTTGGAGGCCGCTGGCGTGGTGTTCATCGGCCCGCCGTCCCCCGCGATCGAAGCCATGGGCGACAAGATCACCTCAAAGAAACTGGCGATGGAGGCGGGGGTTTCCACCGTTCCGGGCCATATGGGCCTGATTGCCGATGCCGAAGAGGCGGTGAAAATCGCCACCCAGATCGGCTATCCGGTGATGATCAAGGCAAGTGCGGGCGGCGGCGGCAAGGGCATGCGCATCGCCTGGGATGACGCCGAGGCGCGCGAGGGGTTCCAGTCCTCGAAGAACGAGGCGGCGGCGTCTTTCGGCGATGACCGCATCTTCATCGAGAAATTCGTCACACAACCGCGCCACATCGAAATTCAGGTGCTGGCCGACAAGCACGGCAACTGCGTCTACCTGCACGAACGCGAATGTTCGATCCAGCGCCGCAACCAGAAAGTCATCGAAGAGGCGCCTTCGCCGTTTCTGGACGAGGCCACCCGTAAAGCCATGGGCGAACAGGCCTGCGCACTGGCCCGCGCGGTGGGTTACACATCGGCAGGCACCGTCGAATTCATCGTCGATGGGTCGCGCAACTTCTACTTCCTGGAAATGAACACCCGGTTGCAGGTGGAACACCCGGTGACAGAACTGATCACCGGCGTCGATCTGGTGGAACAGATGATCCGCGTCGCCTACGGCGCGCCGCTGCCCTTCAAACAGTCCGATCTGAAAATCAACGGCTGGGCGATGGAATCCCGGCTTTACGCCGAAGACCCCTACCGCAACTTCCTGCCGTCCATCGGCCGTCTGACCCGCTATCGCCCGCCCGTCGAAGGCCAAACGGCCGCCGGTGGCATCGTGCGCAACGATACCGGCGTCTATGAGGGCGGCGAGATTTCGATGTTCTACGACCCGATGATCGCCAAGCTTTGCACTTGGGGCCCGACCCGCCTTGCCGCGATCGAGGAAATGCGCCTGGCGCTCGACACGTTCGAGGTGGAAGGCATCGGCCACAACCTGCCCTTCGTCGGCGCCGTGATGGATCATCCGCGCTTTGTCTCGGGCAATATCACCACGGCCTTCATCGCCGAAGAATATCCCGAAGGCTTCCAGGGCGCCGTGCTGGACGAAGCCACGCTGGCCCGCGTTGCCGCCGCCGCCGCCGCGATGAACCGGGTGGCCGAAATTCGCCGCACGCGGATTTCCGGCACGATGGACAACCACGAACGCCGCGTCGGCGATGACTGGGTGGTGTCGGTGCAGGGCAGCGATTACGCCATGACCATCGCCGCCGATCCCGCCGGATCGACCGTCACGCTGGAGGATGGCCGCGCCCTGCGCGTCACCTCTGACTGGACGCCCGGCCAGCCCTTGGCGCGGCTGAACATCGACGGCACGCCGATGGTGATGAAGGTGGGCAAGATCTCGGGCGGGTTCCGCCTGCGCCTGCGCGGCGCCGATCTGAAGGTACATGTCCGCACCCCACGTCAGGCCGAACTGGCCAAGCTGATGCTGGAAAAACTGCCGCCCGACACCTCGAAATTCCTGCTTTGCCCGATGCCCGGTCTGGTCGCCAAGATCATGGTCGAGGTCGGCGACGAGGTGCAGGAAGGTCAGGCTCTGGCCACGGTCGAGGCGATGAAGATGGAAAACATCCTCAAGGCCGAACGCAAGGGCGTGGTCAAGGCGATCAAGGCCAATGCGGGCTCCAGCCTGAAGGTCGATGAAGTCATCATGGAATTCGAATGATCGCCAATTTCATCTTGGCTTAAATATCCCACGGGGGTCCGGGGGTGTGAAACCCCCGGCGGTTGCCACCCGAACCCCCCTCGTCAGAGGAAACCGACATGACCGATACCACCAAATGGGCCGCTTTGGCCGCCAAGGAACTCCGCGACACGCCGCTGGAAAGCCTGACCTGGAACACGCTGGAAGGCATCGCGGTCAAGCCGCTTTATACGCAGGCCGATGTTGCGGGCCTGCCGCAGATGGGCGAATTGCCCGGCTTTGCCCCCTACACGCGCGGCGTCAAGGCCACGATGTACGCAGGCCGCCCCTGGACCATCCGGCAATACGCGGGCTTTTCCACCGCCGAGGCGTCGAACGCCTTCTACCGCAAGAACCTTGCGGCGGGGCAGCAGGGGGTGTCGGTGGCCTTCGATCTGGCCACCCATCGCGGCTATGACTCGGATCACCCCCGGGTTGAAGGCGATGTCGGCAAGGCCGGTGTGGCGATTGACTCGGTCGAGGACATGAAGATCCTCTTCGACCAGATCCCTTTGGAAAAAGTCAGCGTTTCCATGACGATGAACGGCGCGGTCATCCCGATCCTCGCCAGCTTCATCGTGGCAGGCGAAGAGCAGGGCGTGGACCGCAGCCTGCTCTCGGGCACCATTCAGAATGACATTCTGAAAGAATTCATGGTGCGCAACACCTATGTCTATCCGCCCGAACCCTCGATGCGGATCGTGGCGGACATCATCGAATACACCGCCAAGGAAATGCCGAAGTTCAACTCGATCTCGATCTCGGGCTATCACATGCAAGAGGCGGGGGCCAATCTGGTGCAGGAACTGGCCTACACCCTTGCCGATGGCCGCGAATATGTCCGCACCGCCATCGCGCGCGGCATGAATGTCGATGAATTCGCAGGCCGCCTGTCGTTCTTCTTTGCCATCGGCATGAACTTCTTCATGGAGGCCGCGAAACTGCGCGCCGCGCGCCTTTTGTGGCACCGCATCATGTCAGAGTTTCAGCCGAAGAAACCGGTCTCGTCGATGCTGCGCACCCATTGCCAGACCTCGGGCGTCAGCCTGCAAGAGGCTGATCCCTACAACAACGTCATCCGCACCGCCTATGAGGCGATGTCGGCCGTCCTCGGCGGCACGCAATCCTTGCACACCAACGCGCTGGACGAGGCGATTGCCCTGCCCACCGAATTTTCCGCCCGCATCGCGCGGAATACGCAGTTGATCCTTCAGGAAGAAACCGGCGTCACCAATGTGATCGACCCGCTGGCGGGCAGCTACTACGTCGAAAGCCTGACGCAAGAATTGGCCACCGAGGCATGGAAACTGATCGAAGAGGTCGAGGCGATGGGCGGCATGACCAAGGCCGTCGCCTCTGGCATGCCGAAACTGCGCATCGAGGAATCGGCGGCCAAACGGCAGGCGGCGATTGACCGCGGCGATGAGGTCATCGTCGGGGTGAACAAGTATCGTCTGGCCAAGCAAGACCCGATCGACATTCTGGATATCGACAACGTCGCCGTGCGCGCCGCCCAGATCGCCCGGCTGAACGCCATCCGCGCCTCGCGCGACGAGGCCAAGGTGCAGGAAACGCTTGCAGGCGTAACCTTCGCCGCCGGCCATGATGGCAACCTCTTGGCGGCGGCGGTCGAGGCCGCCCGTGCCCGCGCAACCGTGGGGGAAATCAGCATGGCGATGGAAAAGGTGTTTGGCCGCCACCGGGCAGAGGTGAAAACCCTCGCCGGGGTTTACGGTGCGGCCTATGAGGGCGACGAAGGTTTCGCTGCCATTCAGGCCGATGTCGAGGCTTTCGCCGAAGAAGAAGGCCGCCGCCCGCGCATGCTGGTGGTCAAGATGGGGCAAGACGGCCATGACCGCGGCGCCAAGGTCATCGCCACCGCCTTCGCCGATATCGGCTTTGACGTGGATGTGGGCCCGCTGTTCCAAACCCCGGAAGAGGCCGCGCAGGACGCCATCGACAATGACGTGCATGTCATCGGCATCTCCAGCCAGGCGGCAGGCCACAAGACGCTGGCGCCGAAACTGGTGCAGGCGCTGAAGGATGCGGGCGCGGGCGATATTCTGGTGATCTGCGGCGGGGTGATCCCGCAGCAGGATTACCAGTTCCTTTATGATGCTGGCGTCAAGGCGATCTTCGGCCCCGGCACCAATATACCTGCGGCCGCCAAGGATATCCTGACCCTGATCCGCGCCGCGCGGGGCTGACTTGCGGCACCGCACGGGATGGTCCCCGTGCGGTGATCCACCGGGCAGAGCGTGCTAACCTTTCAGGTACGCCATCAAGGCAAAGCTCAGCATCAGAAACACGCAGATCGCCCCGGCATAGGCGTCGAACGGTGGCCCCGCCACAAAGCCCAGGCACAACAAACCACTGAAACCCGCGCCGATCTGCAGCCGGGTCTTGTATTCAGGCTTGCCGAACACCGACAGACCCGCGCAGACGAGCGTGAGAAACCCGGTCACAGTCACCCATTCAACATTCACGCCTTTTCCCCCGACAAGGTATCAAACAGGGCCGAATGCCACGGCGGGCCCCGGCCATCGTCAGTCCTTCTTGCCCTTCAACAGCGCCACAATC
This sequence comes from uncultured Pseudorhodobacter sp., assembly GCA_945957495.1. Lineage (GTDB taxonomy): Bacteria > Pseudomonadota > Alphaproteobacteria > Rhodobacterales > Rhodobacteraceae > Cypionkella. The sequence continues at coordinate 6,073 of CAMFLG010000013.1, forward strand.
GCCATCGCGTGACCGTGGCCCAGGCCGAAATCGGCCTTCAGCCAGTCGGTGATCTGCGTGGCCTTCACCCCCGGGGCAATCCCCGTCTCGGTGGCAAAGCCCTTGTCCCGCGCCATAGCCTTGAACTCTGCCGGGGTTTTCCCGGTCTTGGCCTGAATATTGTCCAGATAGGCCTGAAAACTCATCCCTTGCCCCTTTCATCTTGGCTCAAATACTCCCGCCGGAGGCGAAGGCCGGGGCAGGGTACGCCTTTCAATCTTTCCGCGCCGCCCACAGCAACCCGCGCCGCAGCATCTCGCGCGCAGGCCCATGGTCGATCACATTGGCCTGATGCCCCAACGCGTTGCAATAAACCCGGCCTTGCCCCCAACGTTTCGTATAGGCCACCGGCATCGCAACCGGGCCGTTCGCATCGTGCGGCCCCGCCACCACCGGGAAATCGCAGACCGCATGCACCGTCACCGCAGGGTCGATGTGCAGATAATACTGCTCGCTTTCCACATCGAAATCGCCGATCCCGGCCACCAGCGCATCGTCCGACACCATCCGCACGCGATAGCGCACCCCGTCATTCCCCGGATGCGCCACCCATTGCGCCCCGGTCATGAACTGCCACAGAACATCATTGCGGAAGGCATCGCACATGCCGCCATGACAGCCCGCCAGCCCCACACCAGAGGCAACCGCCGCCGCCACATTCTCGGACTGCGCCTTTTCAATGGTTGACATCGTCCACACCGGCACGATCAGCGAAAGCTCTGCCAGCGCCGCCGGATCATCGAAACAGGCCAAGGTATCCGTCACCTCCACCGCCATGCCTTCGGCGCGCAACATGCCCGCAAACAGCGCCGCCACCTTGTCCGGCTCATGCCCCGGCCAACCGCCCCATGTGATCAATGCTTTCGCCATGCTGCATCCTCGCTGCACAAATATCCTCGGGGGGCGTCCCAGTGGCCCTGCCACTGGGACAGGGGGCAGACAGCCCCCCATTGCGGCCAGACTGGGCGATGCGGCTGGCTGCCGTCAAGCCTCAGAACCGCTGCGGCCCGGCGGGTTTGTTGGCCATGATCGCCTCGATCCCGGCCATCACCTCTGGCGTCAGCTTTGCCTTCTGTTCCAGCGCGGCAAGGTTGTCGGTCAGTTGCGACAGGCGCGATGCGCCCAGGATCACGGTAGACACGCGCGGGTTGGCAAGGCACCACAAGAGCGCCATATGCGTCACCGACAAACCCGCCGCGTCGGCCAGTGCCGCCAATGCCTTGATCTTGGCCAGTTTGGCCCGCCCGGCGTCCGATTCCAGCATCTCGCGCAGCCATTCATAGCCGGGCAGGTTCATCCGGCTGTCCTGCGGCACGCCGTCGTTATACTTGCCGGTCAGAAGGCCAGAGGCCAGCGGCGACCAGATCGTGGTGCCAAGGCCAAACGTGTCATAGACGGGCAGATAATCCGCCTCGACCTTATGGCGTTCAAACAGGTTATACTGCGGCTGCTCCATCGTCGGCGGGGTCAGCCCGTTCGCCCGTGCCACCAGATGCGCCTCGGTGATCTGTTGGCCCGACCATTCCGACGTGCCCCAATACAGCACCTTGCCCTGCACGATCAGATTGTGCATCGCCCGCACGGTTTCCTCGATGGGGGTGTCCACATCGGGGCGGTGGCAGAAATACAGGTCCAGATGATCGACCCGCAGCCGTTTCAGCGCGGCATGGCACGCCTCTGTTACATGCTTGGCCGACAACCCGCGCTGGGTGGGTTTCGCCCCACCCCAGAACACCTTCGATGACACGATATAGCTGTCGCGGCTCCACCCCAGTTCGGCAATCGCCTGCCCCATCACCAATTCAGAGCCGCCCTGTTCATAACCCTCGGCGTTGTCAAAGAAATTTACCCCGGCGTCATAGGCCGCCGCCATGATCTCTTTTGCGGGGCCGACATCAACCTGCTTGGCGAATGTCACCCAAGACCCGAAGGAAAACGCGCTGACCTGCAGCCCCGATTTGCCAAGACGACGGTATTCCATGCAGTTTCTCCTGTGCCCGTTGCGGGCGATAGCGCAAACATAAGGCGACATTCCGCAAAGGCCAGAGGGCGGGGCCAGAAATCCGACCGGGCGCGTCGATTGCGCGGCTTGACGCCGGGGGCCGCAGCGCGTCCCTTGCGAAGGGGTCAAAGGGGCAAACCGATGAAGCTGTTGATTCTGGGCGGTTATGGCGTGTTTGGCGGGCGACTGGCGCAGTTGCTGGCCGACGAGCCGCGCCTGACGATCCTGATCGCCGGGCGCGATCTGGCCCGCGCGCAGGCCTTCTGCGCCGCATGGACCGTGGCCGCGCGGGTAGAGCCGCTGCAGGCCGATCGCGCAGCCTTGGCCGGGGTGCTGGCGCTGCATCGCCCCGACATCCTTGTCGATGCCTCTGGCCCGTTTCAGGCCTATGGCGCCGCCCGCTATGCCGCGCTGGAGGCCGCGATTGCGGCGGGGGTGAATTATCTGGACCTTGCCGATGGCGCGGAATTCGTGGCGGGCGTCGGGGCCTTCGACGATGCCGCCCGCGCGACCGGTCTGTTCGCGTTGTCGGGCGTGTCCAGCTTTCCGGTGCTGACGGCGGCGGTGCTGCGTGAAATCGCCAAGACCATGCAGATCACCCATGTGCGCGGCGGCATCGCACCCTCCCCCTATGCCGGGGTGGGGATGAACGTGCTGCGCGCGGTGCTGGGCTATGCCGGATCGCCCGTCGCGCTGCGCCTGAACGGGCAGGCTACCACCTGCACTGGCCTTGGCGATACAATGCGGATGACGATTGCGCCACCCGGCGAATTACCCCTGCGCAACACGCTGTTTTCACTGGTCGAGGTGCCGGATCTGCAGGCGATTCCCGCCGTCCTGCCCGGGGTGCAAAGCCTGTGGATGGGCGCGGGCCCGGTGCCGGAATTCCTGCACCGCCTGCTGATCGCACTGGCCCGCGCGCGTGCCCTGCTGCACCTGCCTTCGCTGCGGCCCTTGGCCCCCTTGGCGCATTTTGTGCTGAACGCGCTGAAATACGGCGAACATCGCGGCGGTATGTTCGTGCAGGCCGACGGGCTGCGCGACGGCCAACCGGTGCAGCGCACATGGCACATGCTGGCCGAGGGCGAGGATGGCCCGCTGATCCCTTCGATGGCCTGCGCGGACCTTGTGCGGCGGGCCTTGGCGGGCGATCCGCCGCCGCCCGGCGCGCGACCGGGGATCGACGCGCTGTCTTTGGCCGATTACGCGGCGATGTTCGCCCCCCGCGCGATCGTGTCCGGCTGGCGCGAAGGCCCAACCGGCCCGATCTATCAACAGGTGCTGGGCGATGCCTTTGCTACCCTGCCACCCCTGATGCAGCGCCTGCACCAACCGGGGGCGGTGGCGCATTGGCAAGGCCGCGCGCAGGTCACACGCGGCAAGGGCCGTCTGGCAGGTATGGTCGCCGCCCTGTTCGGCTTTCCCGAGGGTGGGCAGGACGTGCCCGTCTCGGTGCGCTTTCGCACCGATGCGGCGGGGGTAGAGACATGGCAGCGCAACTTTGCCGGGCGCATCATGGTTTCGACCCAAGAGGCGGGGCAGGGCCGCTTTGCCCATCTGATCGTCGAACGCTTTGGCCCCTTCGCCTTTGGTCTGGCACTGGTTCTGCGCGAGGGGCGCCTGTATGTGATCCCCCGTCGCTGGGCCTTCTTCGGCCTGCCGATGCCGCGCGCCCTGATGCCACGCGGGGAAAGCTATGAGGCAGAGGTCGCAGGCACCTTCCGCTTTCACGTCGAAATCACCTTGCCGCTGATCGGCTCGGTGGTGCGCTATGAAGGCGCGCTGCAGCAGGTTCAGACCGCCGAACCCAACGCCAAAGGCTGACAACGCGGCGCCTGCCAATTTGTCTTGCCAAAGCCCCCCGCCGCCGCCCATCCTGCCGCAAGACGCCCGATTTGGGGCAACAGAGCGGTGGGGCGCTGCGATGAAGGCGATGAAGCTTTATTCCGATGTCCACCGGATTTACAACAATCTGGCCGCCATGGGCCTTGGCCCGGATGATCGCCTGACCGTCGCGCACCTGACCCCGTTTGACCAATACCACTATGAAGGCACCGATGCCGTCGATCTGGCGCTTGATCACCTGGGCCTGCACCCGGGCGAGGCGCTCTTGGATATCGGTTCAGGCATCGGCGGCCCTGCGCGCTATATCGCCGACAAGACCGGCGTGCGGGTGACGGCGTTGGAGTTGCAACCCGATCTGGACGCCGTGGCGCGCGATCTGACCGCCCGCTGCGGGCTGGCGGCCAGTGTTACCCATGTCTGTGGCAATATTCTGAATGGCGCGCCGGGCGACCCGTTCGATGGCATCATCTCGATGCTGTGCATGCTGCATATCCCCGACAAGCCGCGCCTGTTTGCCGCCGCCCGCGCGGCGCTGAAACCGGGGCGCGCGATGTATATCGAGGATTTCGCCCGCGCCCGCCCCCTTTCTGCTGCCGAAACCGCAAGCCTTGCCGAAAAGGTGCAGGCGGTCGATCTGCCGACATCCGCCGAATACCGCGCGCATCTGCAAGCAGCCGGGTTCACCCAGATCACCCTGCAGGACGTGACGGCAGAGTGGCGACAGTTTTCCGCCGGTCGCGTCAAAGCCGCCCGCGCCACCCGCCCGGCGCAAGTGGCGCTGCACGGCGAAAGCACCGTCGCCGGGCTGGAGGATTTCTACGAGGCCGTCGATGCCCTCTGGCAAGGCGGCGCCCTGACCGGGCTGCGGATCGTCGCGCGCTGACAGGCATGTCAGGTCTGGGACGCGCTCAGGCGAAACGACGCCGGTATGCCACGGCCTTGACGGGCAACACGCAGGCAGATCGCCGCGAAACCCTTCTTGCAGACGCGCTGTGGCGGCGCGGATACGCTAAGCCGCAAAAGCCAGCCCCATGCCATTCTGATTGCGCAAGACGGGCTGCGATCTCCTATTGCTTGCAACAACATGGGCCGCAGCCAGGAGCCAATTGTGCCAAGCGTTACGAGTGAGATCATCAAGGCGATCAAAAACAACTTCTGGTTGTTATTGGCTTTTTCAGCAATACTTACCGTCTTTGGGGAGGCATTCCCGAACTTCCACGGCAATTTGGCCGGGTCTTTCGGTGCCACGGTGATTTTGATCTACTTCTTCCATCGTCAGGTCTTGTTCGATTTGCGGATACCTGTGTTCGGCAAACCAGTTGCACCAGATTCAGCCAAAGTTCCGGAAAACAGCATGGTCCGGTTCATCCTTGTATCAGTGTTCTTCATTCAGATTCCGCTGGTGGCTGCCGTTGCCGCTGCCACCAAATGGGAGACTGTTCACGGCGGTTTCGAAAGTCGGCAATTCGTTGCCAACTCGATGGTTATCTCCGCGGTGTTGCTTTGGATTTTGCTTTCGGTGTTCGGCACGCTGTTGCCAGCCGCCGCAAGCCGCCAGCCGTTCTCTGTGCCGCGGGCTTGGCAGGCCGGGCGGAAAACCGGTCTGGTGGTGGCATTTCAACTGCTGGTCTTTGTCGGACTAAGCTATGCGGCCGTTTTTGCGCTTGCCATGCTTGTAACCTGGGCTTTCGGTTCAACGCTGGATGCCCCGCCGCTAAGCTACGCGGTTGAGATCATCTTCGGCGCGCTGTTCCTTCTGCCATCCCTGATGACCGTGGTGATTCTGGTGCGGGCCTTCAAGCGCGCCTACCCGATGAGTAGCGTATAGTCTCCGGACTCCGGGGGCATTGGTCTGCCACCGGGTATGGGGGATCAGACCGCAGGGAGTCTGGTTCACAGTGTTTCGGCTTTTGCTCAGCAACGGAAGGTTTTGAGCAAGCGCAGTTTCAAACCCGCCGGCGCTGCTATTGTAGAGGCGTAGTCGGACCGCAGGCGACGAGCGCCTCTTCGATCGCCTGCCGGATGTCATCGTCCAACATATGTTTATGCAAGCGCTGAACATCCCGCGCCCAATCCAGCAATTCCTCAACATGCCGGTCGATCAGGTCATAGGCTTCCATTAACGCCTTGCTTGCACCTCTGCAGCCTTCCGGGGTGAACAGGTTGTGCTGCTCGATAAAGTGATGAACGAGCCCGTTCCTCAGGGCCACCAGTTCCTTCAATCCGCGTTCAATGCGTGCGAAATCCGAGACTTCAATTTTGAACCGGATTCGAACCGTGCTTCCGATTTCGGCGTCGCGCGCATCTTCCTCATTCTCGGGGGCTTCGGCAACAATGAAGGAACCAAGTAAGTCACCCACGAGTTGACCCAGAGTTTTACTGGAAGCCGGGCCTTTTTCGGTCTTGGTGATAGGCGCGCCTGTCTCATCAAACTTGTATGTGACGTCATAGCTGGCAGCGATGGCTTTCATCAGCCCTTCATACTGCTGCAGGCGCAGCATGCATCGCCCTAACAGGCGCTGAACCTCTCTTTGCAGTTCCGGTGTTTCGTCGTCAGGAGGCGCCGTCACGTCATGTTCCGATGGAAGCAAATCACCACGTCCTACTTCCTAAGTGAAAAGGGTTAACCAGATGTGAATTTCATCTAGTCAACCCTTTGATTTTAAACGACCCACAGACTGTCCCGGCCCGGGACATCCCAAAGATCAGATATCCTTGTAAATCTCGGCAATCCGCGCCACGGCCGCCTCGGGCGTCATTTCCTCGGACACGCCGGTGCGGCGAGAGGTCAGTTCCACCACGCCATTGGCCAGCCCGCGCGGGCCAACCGTGATCCGCCAGGGCAGGCCGATCAGGTCCATTGTGGCGAATTTCGCCCCGGCGCGTTCGTCGCGGTCATCGTACAGCGCCTCCAGCCCCTTGGCCGCCAGCGCCTTGTAAAGTCCCTCGCAGGCCGCATCCGCCGCCGCGTCGCCCTGTTTCAGGTTGACGATGCCCACCGGGAACGGCGTCACACCCTCGGGCCAGATGATGCCGCGGTCGTCATGGCTGGCCTCGATGATCGCGCCCAAAAGACGCGACACGCCGATGCCGTGCGAACCCATTTCAACCGGAACCTTGGTCCCGTCGGCGGTCACAACCGTGGCGCCCATCGCCTCGGAATATTTGGTGCCGAAGTAAAAGATCTGCCCCACCTCGATCCCGCGCGCGACCTTGCGGCGTTCTTCCGGGATGGCGTTGAACAGCGCCTCGTCATGGGTTTCATCGGTGCGGGCGTAAAGCGTGGTGAACTCTTTGCAGACATTCGCCACTTCGTCCCAGTTGTCGTAATCGACCGCGCGGTTGCCCAGCTTCAGCTCTGTCACGGCGCTATCAAAGAACACCTCGGATTCACCGGTCGAGGCCAGCACGAGGAATTCATGCGTGTCATCGCCCCCGATCGGGCCGGAATCCGCGCGCATCGGAATCGCGGTCAGCCCCATGCGTTCATAGGTGCGCAGATAGCTGACCATATGGCGGTTATAGGCGTGCAGGGCCGAGGCCTTGTCCACGTCAAAGTTATAGCCGTCCTTCATCAGGAACTCACGGCCCCGCATCACGCCAAAGCGCGGGCGCATCTCGTCCCGGAACTTCCACTGGATGTGATACAGGGTCAGCGGCAGGTCTTTGTAGCTGTTGACATGGGCGCGGAAAATGTCGGTGATCATTTCCTCGTTGGTCGGGCCGTACAGCATTTCGCGGTCCTGCCGGTCCTTGATGCGCAGCATTTCCTGGCCGTAGTCGTCATAGCGGCCGGATTCGCGCCACAGGTCTGCCGGTTGCAGCGTGGGCATCAGCAAGGGGATGTGGCCCGCGCGGATCTGTTCTTCATTCACAATCTGCTGGATGCGGTTCAGCACCCGCAACCCCAGCGGCAGCCAGGAATAGATCCCCGCCGCCTGCTGTTTGATCATGCCGGCGCGCAGCATGTAGCGGTGCGAGACGATCTGCGCCTCGGCGGGGTTTTCCTTCAGAACGGGCAGGAAGTAACGGGAAACGCGCATCGCGGCCTCATCAGATTGGGTTTCGCCGTTCCTAACCATTCGCCCCCACGCTGGCAAGCGGGCGTGGGCGGCTTTGGCGGTATACGCAGCGCCGCTGCCATGTTAGCCCAAGGCAATCGGCATGGGGGCGCGGCGGTGAAGGCATCATTCTGGATCGGGGCTGTGGTTGCAGTCTGGCTTGGGGGTCTGGCGGCGCAGGCAGAGGATCTGCCCGGCGATCTGCTGCCTGCGGGCATGGATTGGCGCGAAATCCCGTTTGAGGTGGTTGATCTGAAGCCGCTGATCGCGGTTTCGGTGAACGAAAAGCCCGGGCGGATGATGCTGGACAATGGCACGCCCGAGGCGTTGTTTTTCAACCGCGATGCGGCCGGGCTGTCGCCGGGCGATTTCGTGGCACAGGGGGAGGCAGCCTCGGGTCAGATCATCACGGTGCATCTGCATGACGCGCCGATGGTGCAGATCGCGGGCCTGCCCGTCACAACCCCGAAAAAGGTGCCCAGCGGCGATTTCGGCTTTACCGAAACCATGTTTGGCGCGGATTTCTTCGGCTTCATCGGGGCGCCGTCGGTGGCACCCTATGCCTTCACGCTGGACTATGGGCGCAATGCGCTGACGCTCTTGCGCACCGATGCGGACGGCGTGCTGCAGGTGCCCGCCCCTGCGGCGGCGGATGTCGTGGCCGAGGTGGCGTTTTCGATCTGGCCGGGCGAACAGCCCACAACGGCGGCGCTCTTGGGCGATCTGCCGATCCTGATGGATGTGGATACCGGGGATTCAGGCACGATCTATCTGCGCCCGCAAACCCGCGCGGCGCTGCTGGCCGCAGGGGCGATCCGGGTGGAAGGCGATGCGCTGGTGCTTTCCCGTCTGCGCTTTGGCGGCGCGACATTCACCGACCTTGTGGTGCAAGAGATCGAGGTCGACGGGCCAAAAGATACCCGCCCCTCGCACCATTCGGATTTCCTGCGGCTGGGGGCTGCATTCTTGTCCACGCACCCGACCTTGTGGAACTTTCCGGCGGGCACGATCACCGTGCTGCGCCCCGACAGCAGCTTTCTGGCGGCACGTTGACCGGGGAAAACGGCGTCGCATTCCCTTGCAAAGCTGCTGCGCCCGCGTGATATGAAGGGCTTCGACAAGAGGGGTTCACCGATGGCGCTGCCGATCCGCAATCAACTGATCACCTGGGGCATCGTTCTGGCGGTGCTGTTCTGGCTTTTGTGGACGATGGGATCAGTCCTGCTGCCCTTCGTGGTGGGGGCGGCGGTGGCCTATTTTATGGACCCGGTGGCCGACCGGCTGGAAACGTGGGGGCTAAGCCGGGTCGCCGCGACGGCGCTGATCACGGCGGGGGCGGTGCTGGTGCTGGTCTTGCTGGTTCTGGCGGTGATCCCGACGCTGATTCATCAGACCTATGCGTTGATCAACGACGCGCCAGAGATGTCGCGCCGCACGCAGGCCTTCATGCTGGAGCATTTCCCCGAACTGGCCGACAGCACCTCGATCATGCGGCAAACGCTGAATGACATTGGGGCTGCGATCCAGTCCAAGGGGGCGGCGCTGGCGCAAGGGGTGGTGGCATCGGCGATCAACCTTCTGTCGGCGCTGGTGTTTCTGATCGTGGTGCCGGTGGTGGCCTTTTATCTGCTGGTCGATTGGGATCGCATGGTCGCCAAGATCGACCGCCTTCTGCCGCGCGATCATGCCCCGGCGATCCGCAGGCTGGCTGCTGAGATCGACGAGACGCTTTCGGCCTTTGTGCGCGGGCAGTTTTCGGTCTGCGCCATCATGGGGATTTACTATTCCATCGGCCTGATGTTGGCGGGCCTGCAATTCGGGCTGGTGGTGGGGGCCTTTGCCGGGCTTGTCACCTTCATCCCTTACGTCGGCGCGCTGCTGGGGGCGGTGCTGGCCATCGGGCTTGCACTGTTCCAGTTCTGGGGCGACTGGCTGCGGGTGGGCATTGTCGCGGTGGTGTTCATGATCGGGCAGATGGCCGAAGGCAATGTCATCACGCCCAAGCTGGTGGGCAAATCCGTGGGCCTGCACCCGGTCTGGCTGATGCTGGCCCTGTCGGTGTTCGGATCGCTGTTTGGCTTTGTCGGCATGCTGGTGGCGGTGCCGGTGGCTGCCGCGCTGGGCGTGCTTTTGCGCGCCGGGATCGCGCAATATCAGACAAGTCTGCTGTATAACGGCATTGCGGGCCGCACCACCGAGGAAGGGGATCAGCAGCCGTGAACCGGCAACTGGCCTTTGATATTCCGCCGCTGTCTGCGCTGCGGCGGGCCGATTTCTTTGCCTCCCCCGCCAATGCCGAGGCGCTGGCCGTGATCGAGGATTGGCCGCGCTGGCCGAACGGGCGGATGTTGCTGGTCGGGCCGGAAGGCACCGGCAAGACGCATCTGGCGCATATCTGGGCCGATCAGACCGGGGCCGAGGCGGTGGCCGCGACCGATCTGCCGCTGTTGGACTTGCCGTCGCTTGCCGCCACCCGCGCCGTGGTGATCGAGGATGCCCACCGCATCGGCGGCAACCGCGCGATGGAAACCGCACTGTTTCACCTGTACAACCTGATCCGCGGCAAGGCGCGGCTGTTGATCACCGCCACCACGCCGCCGCGCGACTGGGGGATGATCCTGCCCGATCTGCAAAGCCGGATGCAGGCGACAGGCCTGACGCACCTGAACCCGCCCGACGATGCGCTGTTGTCCGCCGTTCTGGTCAAGCTGTTCGCCGACCGCCAGATCAAGGTGCCGCCCAACCTGATCACCTATCTTTTGCAGCATATGGACCGCTCTATCGCCGTGGCGCGCGATCTGGTGGCAGCGCTGGACGCCCGTTCGCTGGCCGAACACCGCCCCGTCAGCCGCGCCATGGCCGCCGATCTGCTGGACAGGGCCGGGCCGCAATGAAACACTGTCACGAACGCGTCACATCTGCCTTTCATAAGCCGAAGCCATGACCCAGTCCGATTTTCTAAAAGCCCCGTTCCCGCCTCCGGTCGATGTACCCGAAGGCGAACTCACCGGCCCGCGCCGGTTTTTCAACCGCGAACTGTCGTGGCTGGCCTTCAACTGGCGCGTGCTGGACGAGGCGTCGAACCCGGCGGTGCCCTTGCTGGAACGGCTGCGGTTCTTGTCGATCTCGGCCACCAACCTGGATGAATTCTACACCGTCCGTGTGGCAGGCCTGCGCGCGCAGGTGCGCACCGGCAGCACCATGCTGTCCGAAGACGGCCGCAGCCCGGCCGAACAACTGGCGCTGATCCACGCCAACGCTCGCCGTCTGATGCACACGCAACAGGCGGTGTTCAACAAGCTGCGCAAGTTGATGGAGGCCGAAGGCATCACCGTTCTGACCCGGTCGAAACTGACCGGGCGCGACTACAAGTTTCTGGAAGATCACTTTCTGAACAAGGTCTTTCCAGTGCTGTCGCCCTTGGCCATCGACCCCGCGCACCCCTTCCCGTTCATCCCCAACGCCGGCTTCTCGCTGGCGCTGGAACTGGAACGCGAAACCGATCGCCGCACCTTGCAGGCGCTGCTGCCGATTCCGCAGCAGATCGCCCGTTTCGTGCCCCTGCCCGGGAAAGACGGCGAACATCGCTTCCTGCCGCTGGAAGAACTGCTTTTGCTGCATCTGGATATGCTGTTTCCGGGATATACCGACCGCGGCCATTGCCTGTTCCGCGTGCTGCGCGACAGTGATCTGGAGGTCGAGGACGAGGCCGAAGATCTGGTGCGCGAATTTGAAACCGCGCTGAAACGCAGGCGGCGGGGCGAGGTGATCCGGCTGAAACTGTCCTCCGGCGCGCCGCCCGAACTGCGCGCGGTGATCATGGAGGAACTGGGCGTCACTCCCGATGAAATGGTCGAGGTGCGCGGTCTGCTGGGCGTGGCCGATCTTAAGGAACTGGTGCTGTCGTCGCGCCCCGATCTTTTGTGGCCCGCCTTCACCCCGCGTGTGCCCGAACGGGTGCAGGACCATGACGGCGATATGTTCGCGGCGATCAAGCAGAAGGATATTCTGCTGCACCACCCCTATGAAACCTTCGATCTGGTGATCCGGTTTCTGGAACAGGCGGCGCGCGACCCCAACGTTCTGGCGATCAAGCAGACGCTCTATCGCACAAGTTGGGACAGCCCCATCGTCTCTGCCCTGTGCGAGGCGGCAGAGGCGGGGAAATCCGTCACCGCGCTTGTTGAACTCAAGGCCCGCTTTGACGAGGCCGCCAACATCCGCCAGTCGCGGCGGCTGGAACGCGCGGGCGCGCATGTGGTGTACGGCTTTATCCATTACAAAACCCATGCCAAAATCTCGACCGTTGTGCGGCGTGAGGGCGATAATCTTGTCACCTACACCCATTA
>CAMFLG010000014.1 GCA_945957495.1 uncultured Pseudorhodobacter sp.
CCGGGCCGGGCCACGGCCGGGTCGGGTAATCGCGGCGGTAAAACGCCTGATCTGCGCCGTCGATCAGGCCCATCGCGCGCCAGCGGCGGAAGGAGTTATGCGCAAGCTGGGCGTTCACATAATCCGTCGCGGCGGGGCTGACGGGCAGGTTATAGCCTGCGATCCGGGCGGCCACCGGGGCAAAGAACGCGTCGGCGGCGGAATAGGCGCCGCAGAGCCAAGTCTCTGATCCGGTTTGCTGTTTCGCCCAAGCCCAGAGGGTTTCAAGCCGGGCAAGGTCGGCCAGAACCGCGTCGGGTGGGGCGCAATCCTGATAGCTGACGCGCAGGTTCATCGGGCAATGGTTGCGCAGCGCGGAAAATCCGGCGTGCATTTCGGCGGCCAGAACGCGGGCGATGGCGCGGGCCTTGGGGTCTGCGGGCCAAATCCCGGCCTGCGGGTGGCGGGAGGCGAGTTCTTCGGCGATGGCGATGGTTTCTGGCACCACGACACCATCGGGCGTGCGCATGGTGGGGGCGGTCTTGCCCGGGAAGAAGGATTTCAGAAGGGTGGGCAACTCGTCGGTGTAAAGCCGGGCGGTGTGCAGTTTCACCGGGATGCCGAAAGCATCGAAAAGCAGCCAGCCGCGCAGGCTCCATGACGAATAGGCGCGGTCGCCGATGACGAGATCGTAGGTCAAGATGGTCTCCTTCTGGTTAGGGGCAGGCTAGGGCGAAACGGGGCGTGATGGGAAGTTGCGATTTGTGCGGCATTGCATCACCGGAAGTGATGGGTGGCAGGGGGTGTTGAGTTTGCTGGGCGGCGCGCCTACACCTGTGGGGCAGCCCAAGCGGAGCCTGACATGCTGACGGACAAGCGGATTCTTCTGATCATCGGCGGCGGTATCGCCGCCTATAAGTCGCTGCTGCTGATCCGGCTTTTGCGCGGCGCAGGGGCGGCAGTTACGCCGGTGTTGACCCACGCGGGGGCAGAGTTTGTGACGCCCTTGTCCGTATCGGCGCTGGCGGGCGAGAAGGTTTACACCGATCTGTTCGATCTGACCGATGAGGCAGAGATGGGGCATATTCAGCTAAGCCGGGTGGCCGATCTGATCGTGGTGGCCCCGGCGACGGCGGACCTCTTGGCAAAAATGGCGCAGGGGCGGGCGGATGATCTGGCCTCGACCCTGCTTTTGGCAACGGATACCGGGGTGCTGGTGGCCCCGGCGATGAATGTGCGGATGTGGGAACATGCGGCGACGCGGCGCAATGTGGCGCAACTGGCGGCGGACGGGGTGCGCTTTGTCGGGCCGGACGCGGGCGAGATGGCCTGTGGCGAATTCGGGCCGGGCCGGTTGGCCGAGCCGGAGGCGATTATGGCGGCGATCCGCGCGGCGCTGACCACTGGGCCGCTGGCGGGGCGGCACGTCATCGTGACCTCGGGCCCGACCCATGAGCCGATTGACCCGGTGCGCTACATCGCCAACCGATCCTCGGGGGCGCAAGGCACGGCAATTGCGGCGGCGTTGCGCGATCTGGGGGCGGATGTGACCTTTGTGACCGGGCCTGCGGCGGTGCCTGCGCCTGCGGGGGTGACGGTGGTGGCGGTGGAAACGGCTGCTGAGATGTTGGCAGCGGTGGAGGCAGCCTTGCCTGCGGATGCGGCGGTGATGGCGGCGGCGGTCGCGGATTGGCGGGTGGCCAATGCGGCGGGGTCCAAGATGAAGAAAGACGGGTCGGGCAAGGCCCCGGCGCTGGAATTTGCCGAGAACCCGGATATTCTGGCGACGGTTTCCAAAGGCGATGCGCGGCCCCGGCTGGTGGTGGGTTTTGCCGCCGAAACCGATGATGTGGTGGCACATGCGACGGCGAAGCGGTTGCGCAAGGGCTGCGACTGGATCGTGGCCAATGATGTCTCACCCGCCACGGGGATCATGGGCGGGACCGAGAATGCGGTGACGGTGATCTCGGCGGACGGCGCGGAATCCTGGCCCCGGATGGGCAAGGATCAGGTTGCCCGGAAATTGGCCGAGCGGATTGCGGCGGCGCTGAAAAATTCTTGAAGCAAGAATTTGGGCCGGAATTTTCGAAAATTCCGGGGCGCGGTGCGACAAGTGCCGTGCCAGTGACCGCGCGAAGACGCGTATTTGAGCCAAGGTGAAACGGCAGGGACAGTCAGCCTTCCACCGGGATCACGTCCACCGCCTGATGGCTTTCCTGCCCGCCAGAGATGCGCAGCGTGCCCTTGATCGGCACAACGTCGGAATAATCGCGACCGCGGGCGACGACGATGTGATCGGTGCCGGCCCCCTTGTCATTGGTGGGATCAAATTCGATCCAGCCCGCCCTGGGGCCACACCAGGCGCGCACCCAGGCGTGCATGGCATCAGCGCCCTCAAGCCTTGGCTTGCCGGGCGGTGGCAGGGTGCGCAGAAAGCCGCTGACATAGCCCGCCGGGATGCCAAGGCCGCGTAGGGCTGCGATCATGATATGCGAGAAATCCTGACAGACGCCGTGGCGGGCGGCGAACGCCTCGGCAATCGGGGTGTCAACAGTGGTGGCCTCGGGGTCAAAGCGCATGTGGCCGTGCAGGGCATGGCCGATGGTTTGCAGGATGTCGGCCAGAGTCATGTCGGGGCGGACCCGCGCACGGGCAAAGGCGGTGATTTCGGCGGTGGGGGGCACGCGCGGCGAGGCGGACAGGAAATGCAGCGGCGAGTCCGGGGCAAGGTTGTGGATTTGGGACAGGGCCACAGGCAGGTCGGCCAGACGCGTGGCATCGGCGGGGCTGGGCAGGGGTTCAAAGCGTTCGACCCGAGCCGAAAGCATCACGGCGATACCGCTGTGGGCACCGCGAAAGCTGAACTCGGTGATGGAATTACCGAAGAAATCGCTGCGGTCGGTGCGTTCCTCGGGCACAGGCGTGATGGTCAGTGCGCCTGAGATCAGACGTTGGTCGGCGTCATGCGACAGCGGCAACAGGCAGGCCAGATGCCGCCCGCCGGTTGCGGCGTTGGCATAGTCATAGTCGATGACAAGCTTGATGTCGTAAATCACCGCCCGGCGCCCTTAATTCATGAACGCGGCGTTCAGCGCGACCGAAAGGTTCAGGATGCGCTGATGATGCCTGCGCAGGGCCTTGGTATCAAGGCTGTAGACGGTATGGGCGGCGAAGGTGTTGCGCAGCACGGCCACCTGCGCCTGAAACACCGCCAACTGCCCGGTGGGGTGATCGCGGCACAGATCGTTGACCCGGTGCGCGATCACGTCGAGGTGGAAGCGCACTGATCGTGGGTTGGATTCGTCCAGCCCCAGCAGGTCGATCACGCTTTCGCGGCTGGTCAAGAGATCATAGCGCTGGCGGTGGACCATGATGCTGTCGCCAACCTCGATGGCCAGATCCAGCCCGCCTGCGGGCGCGGCAGGGTCGGTCACAGTCGCCAGAAGATCGGTCATCATCGCGGCGCGTTCCAGCGAGCGGCCGATGGTCAGGAATTGCCAGCCCGCGGCGCGGTACATGTTTTCATGCACCAGCCCGGAAAAGCCTGCGATCTTGCGCAACATCACACTCATCACCAAAGCGGCGTCGTTGCCAGCTTCGGCCTTTTGCGCGATGCGGTTCATGGATTTCTGCATATCCTTCAGCGCGGCCCAGCCATCGACGCTGAAACGGTCGCGGATCTGGCTGGCGGAATAGACGGCAGAGGTCAGCGCATCGCGCACGCCGCTGGGGAAGGGTTCGGCGGCATCGACGTTATAGGTGCGCAGCTGGGCACGGATGGTTTCCAGCAGCGGTTCGGACGCGGCTTCGTTCAGGCGGCTGTTATAGGCGCGTACCAGCCGCAACAGGTCTTCGGTGCGTTCGATATAGCGGCCCAGCCAGAACAGGTTATCGGCGGCGCGCGAGGGCAGCGGCCCCGGCTCGGCGCGCTGAAACGGGGTGCTGTGCTGGGCCAGCATGGTGACATATTCGGTGGGCCGGTCGGACACGATCCAGACATCGGCGACAGAGCCGCCGTTGCGCATGGAAATCGCCGTGGTGTCCGACCCTGCGCCGATGCGGGCAAAGCCGCCTGGCATGACCTGCCAGCCTTCGGGCGTGCGGGCAAGGAAGGCGCGCAGGGTCATCGGGCGGGGCACCAGCGCGCCGTCCTGATAGACCGGGGTGGTTGAAAGCTTGACCAGTTCCTGCCCGACAAGGCCGCTGGCCTGATCGGTCAGCCATGCGTGCAGATCGGCGTCATCGGTGCCGCGCATGACGCCGCCAATGGCATGGGCAGCACCGGTTTCGAACGGCATGCGGGTGGCCAGGGCCGGGCCGATCATCATGCGATGCGCCTGCGCGCGGACATGCGCAAGCTCGGTTGCCTGACCGCACCACCATGTCGCGACATTGGGGATCTGCAGCGGTTTTCCGGTGAGGACTTGCGCGATTTTCGGCAAGAAGGCCATCAGGGCCTGGGTTTCCAGCACCCCCACACCCAGCGCGTTGACCATGGTGACATTGCCCTGCCGGACGGCAGACATCAGGCCGGGGGTGCCAAGTTGGCTGTCGCTGCGCAGTTCCAGCGGGTCGGACCAGATCCCATCCATCCGCCGCCACAGCACGTCAATCGGCGCAAAGCCTTCGACGGTGCGCACGCGGACATGGCCGTTTTCCACCGTCAGATCCTCGCCCGCCAGCAGGGTCATGCCCAGATAGCGCGCGATATAGGCCTGTTCGTAATAGGTGTCGGTCAGCGGGCCGGGGGTAAGGATGCCCAAGCGCGAGGCGGGGTCGATGCGCAGCCGTTCCAGCGCATCGCGGAATGACCGGAAGAACCCGGCAAGGCGATGCACATTGGTGTGCCGGTAGAAATCGGCAAAAACCAACGAGGCGGCGACGCGGTTTTCCAGCGCAAAGCCGGCGCCAGAGGGGGCGTCGGTGCGATCTGACAACACCCACCAGCGGCCATCGGGGCCACGGCCGATTTCGAACCCGATGAAATGCAGGAAATGCCCGGACCGGGGTCGCACCCCCACCATCGGGCGCAGCCATTCGGGGTTTTGTGCGATCAGGCTGGCGGGAAGGTGGCCCTCGGCGACAAGGCGGTTTTCGCCGTAGAGGTCGGCCACCACCTGTTCCAGCAGATCGGCACGCTGGATCAGCCCGGCAGAGATATCCGCCCATTCGCTGTCATGCAGGATGACGGGCACCGGGCTGAACGGCCAGTCGCGGGCGGCGCCGGTCTTGTCGGCGTAGTTGCGAAAGAACACGCCGGTATCGGCGAGGTGCTGGTCGCCGCGGGCGAAATCCTGCGCAATCTCGGCTTCGGTCAGGCCGGACATATGCGCGATCAACCCGGCCCAGGCCGGGCGCATGGCGCCGTTTGCGTCAACCAATTCGTCCGGCACGCCCGGCAAGGGGCGATACCGGGCGAAAAGCTGGGTATCGACCGGCTTTACTTTGACTTTGCGGGTCATCAAAGGCCGGGGGCGCGTCTTAGATCTAGGGTCATCGGGAATTCGGGGTGCGGGGTTTCGGGGACCGGTTCGTATGAACCCGCAGTATGACCGCGCGGTTCGAACCGGGCAAGACGCCGCGCCTCTGCCTCGTTGCTGTTGACCGGGAACGTGTCGTAATTGCGCCCGCCGGGATGGGCGACGTGATAGGTGCAGCCCCCCAGCGCGCGACCTGTCCAGGTGTCATAGACATCAAAGGTCAGCGGCGCGTTGACCGGCAGAACCGGGTGCAAAGCCAAGGGCGGTTGCCACGCCTTGAAGCGCACGGCGGCGACGGTGGTTCCTGATGTGCCGGTGGGTTGCATCGGCATCCGGCGCTGGTTGCAGGTGACGGTATAGCGGCCCGGATCGGCGGCGGTCAGTTTCGCCTGCAGCCGTTCAACCGAACTGTCGGTATAGCGCACGGTGCCGCCAATGGCGCCGGTTTCGCCCATGACGTGCCACGGCTCGAGCGCTTGACGGATTTCCAGCGTGACGCCTTCAAAGGTGGCTTCACCGCAGAAGGGAAAGCGGAATTCGGCCTGCGCCTTGAACCAGTCGGGGTTGAGGTCAAAGCCGTGCTGGCGCAGATCGGCCAGCACACTCAGGAAATCTTCCCAGACGAAATGCGGCAGCATGAAACGGTCTGCCAGCGTGGTGCCCCAGCGGGTGAGGTTGCCTTTGATCGGGTTGGCCCACATCCGTGCGATCAGGGCGCGGATCAGCAGTTGCTGGGCAAGCGACATGCGCGGGTTCGGCGGCATCTCGAACCCGCGGAATTCCACAAGACCAAGGCGGCCGGTGGGGCCGTCGGGGGAATAAAGCTTGTCGATGCAAATCTCGGCGCGGTGGGTGTTGCCGGTTACGTCAACCAACAGGTTGCGCAGCAGCCGGTCCACCAGCCACGGTGGCGGTGCCATGCCGCGATCGGGGTGCGGAATTTGCGCCAGCGCGATTTCCAGTTCGTACAGCGCATCCATCCGGGCCTCGTCTATGCGCGGGGCCTGAGAGGTGGGGCCGATGAAAAGGCCTGAAAAGAGGTAGGACAGCGATGGATGGCGCTGCCAGTGCAGGATCAGGCTGGCCAGAAGATCGGGGCGGCGCAGGAAGGGGCTGTCATTCGGGGTGACGCCGCCGACAACCACATGGTTGCCGCCGCCGGTGCCGGTGTGTTTGCCGTCGATCATGAATTTATCCGCACCCAGCCGCAACTGCCGCGCCTCTTCATAGACGGCTTCGGTGGTGGCGACGGTTTCGGCCCAGTTGTGCGAGGGGTGGATGTTCACCTCGATCACGCCCGGGTCGGGGGCGACGCGGATGACGTTCAGGCGCGGGTCGTGCGGCGGCGCGTAGCCTTCGATATGCACGGGCAGGCCCAGCGTTTTGGCGGCGGTTTCGGCGGCGGCGACCAGTTCAAGGTAATCTTCCACCCGCTCCACCGGCGGCATGAACACACAAAGCCGCCCATCGCGCGGTTCCACCGAAATCGCGGTGCGCACGGAACCGGCCACTTCGGAAATCACCTGTTCGCGGCGATCCTGCACCGCCTCTGACGCGGTGAAGGCGGGGCGTTCCTGCCGGTGCTGCGCCAAGACCTCGGGGGCAAAATCGGGCAACTCACCGCGATCATCGAAGGGGTCAGAGGGCAGGACATGCGGGTAATAGGCGGGCTTGATATAGGGCAATGACCCCAGCGGCAGGCGATAGCCCACGGGGCTGTCGCCGGGCACAAGGAACAGATGGCCGCGCCGCAGTTTCCACTTTTCGGAAAGCCATGTCTGGCCCGCGCGCGACTGCCAGCGTTGCACGGGCAGCACAAAGCCGGAGGGTTCCGTCAGCCCACGGCCAAAGACTCGGGCGATGCGGTTGCGTTCTTCCGGGTCTTTCAGGTGCGAGTTTTCTGGCGTCACGTTTTCCGGCAGATTGCCTTCCTTGACGATCCATTCCGCGGGGTCTTCAAAGGCGGGCACGACGTAATCGGCTGGAATGCCGAGGGTTTCCGCGATGGTCTGCAGCAGGGTGGTGGCCTGTTCGGGCGTGGCGCCGCTGGATACCTCTGGCGCGATCAGGTCAGGGTTGTGCCAGATCGGCTTGCCATCGCGGCGCCAGTAAAGGCTGAAGGTCCAACGCGGCAGGGTTTCGCCCGGATACCATTTGCCCTGACCGTAATGCAGGAACCCACCGGGGGCGAATTTGGCTTGCAGGCGGCGGATCAGCGCATCGGCATAAATGCGTTTGGTGGGGCCTACGGCGTCGGTGTTCCACTCGCCAGATTCGAAATCGTCGATAGAGACGAAGGTGGGCTCGCCGCCCATGGTCAGGCGCACGTCGCCTGCGGCCAATGCCGCATCCACCTTGTGCCCCAGCGCGTTCAGATCGGCCCAAGCTGCATCTGAAAACGGCTTGGTGATGCGGGGATGTTCGGCGGTGCGCGTCACCGTCATCTCGAAATCGAACTCCACCTCGGCATAGCTGGCAAGGCCAGAGATCGGGGCGGCGTTGGAGTAATGCGGCGTGGCGGACAGCGGAATGTGGCTTTCGCCGGTCAAGAGGCCCGAGGTGGGGTCAAGCCCGATCCAGCCCGCGCCGGGCAGATAAACCTCGCACCAGGCGTGCAGGTCGGTGAAGTCATGCGCAGTACCCGCAGGGCCGTCGATGGCGACAAGATCGGGTTTCAGTTGTATCAGATAGCCCGAGACAAAGCGCGCAGCAAAGCCCAGATGGCGCAGCGCGTTCACCAAAAGCCACGACGTATCGCGGCACGATCCCTTGGCCAGCCCAAGCGTTTCTTCGGGTGTCTGCACGCCGGGTTCCAGCCGGATGACATAGCCAACCTCTTGCGCCAATTGTGCATTCAGCCCGACGACGAAATCCACGGTGCGGCGCGGGGTGCGCGGCACCTTATCCAGAAAGGCCTGCAGCAACGGTCCGGCAGGATCACACTTGCGGTAGATCACCAGATCATCGGCGATGTCCAAGGGGTAGTCGAAGGGCCATTCCTCGGCACTGGACTCAACAAAGAAATCGAAGGGGTTGTAAACGGTCATGTCGGCGGTCAGATCGACCTCGACGCGCAGTTCTGTCACCGGATCGGGAAACACATAGCGGGCCAGCCAGTTGCCGTAGGGGTCTTGCTGATAGTTCACGAAGTGATTGGCGGGCGTGACCTTCAACGAATGCGACACGACGCGCGTGCGGCTGTGCGGCGCCGGGCGCAGCCGGATCACCTGCGGGCCTAGCGTGACGGGGCGGTCATATTTGTAGTGGGTCAGGTGATGGATGCTGGCAAGGATCGACATGGGCTGTTCTTTCAAGACTGGAGGTCTTTTTTCCACAGAGCCGCGCGTTCCTCTAACACTTTGTGCCATGGGTGGCGGTTTCCCGGGCAGCGACGGGAAATTTAGCAGCATGCGCCCAAAATTTAGGCAAACACCCCGCGCGACCGGGGGGCAGGGCCGGTGACGGAAACGGCCCGGCTGTCGGGGCCATGCGTTCATCTGGGCGGGCAATCAGGGTAAGATCACGGGAATCACCAAGGGGGCGGATGATGGCGGCGATCAAATTCAAGCGGGTTGACGGCAACACCGATCTGCCCTTGCCCGGCTATGCCACGCCGGGGGCGGCGGGAATGGACCTGCGCGCCTATCTGCCCGAAGGGCCGCTGCGGTTTGCGCATGGCGATCTGCGGATGATTTCCACCGGGTTTCATGTGGAATTGCCGCCGGGCACAGAAATGCAGATCCGGCCGCGGTCGGGATTGGCGCTGAAACACGGGTTCATCATTCCCAACAGCCCCGGCACCGTGGACGAGGATTATCGCGGCGTGGTGATGATCGGGCTGTACTACCTTGGCACCGATCCGTTCCAGATCAGCCATGGCGACCGCATCGCGCAGGCGGTGATTGCCGATGTGCGGCGTTATGCGGTGGCAGAGGTTGCCACTTTGTCCGATACCGAACGCGGGGCGGGTGGCTTTGGCTCCACCGGGCTGAAATAGGGCGCGGCGGATGTTGGTGATCCTTCTTGCCATTGCGATCTGGATTCTGGGCTGGGTCTTTGGCGTGGCGACGCGGCAGCGCTGGGTGTCGATTGGTGTTTTGTGGCTGGCGGTGGTGGTGGAGAACCTGCTGCTGCCTGCGGGCCATCCGTTGCGGCAGATGACCGGCGGCGATGCACGGGTTTGGCTGGTGCTGGCGGCGGCGGCGCTGTTGGGCTTTGGCTATGCGCTGATCGTGCGGGCGTTGAAAGCGCGGGCGGTGGTGGTGGAACCTGCCGCCAAACCGGCGTTTTCCGACAGCGAGGTGAACCGCTATGCCCGTCACATCCTGCTGCAGGAAATCGGCGGGCCGGGGCAAAAGCGGTTGAAAGAGGCGCGGGTTCTGGTGGTGGGTGCGGGCGGTTTGGGATCGCCCGCGCTGTTGTATCTGGCGGCGGCGGGTGTGGGCACGATTGGCGTGATCGACGATGATCTTGTCGATGCCTCGAACCTTCAACGGCAGATCATCCACACCGATCAGGGTATTGGCCAGCCCAAGGTGGAAAGCGCCCGTGCAGCTATGCTGGCGCTGAACCCCTATATCACCGTGCAGACCCATCAGGCGCGGTTGGTTGAAGCGGGGGCAGCCGATCTGGTGGCGGGCTATGATCTGGTGCTGGACGGATCTGACAATTTCGACACGCGCTATCTGATCAACCGGATTTGCGCGGCGGCGGGCAAGCCGCTGATTTCTGCCGCGATCACGCAATGGGAGGGGCAATTGTCGTTATACGATCCCGCCCATGGCGCGCCCTGTTACGAATGTGTCTTTCCGGTGCGCCCGGCGCCCGGCATGGTGCCGACCTGTGCCGAGGCGGGCGTGGCAGCGCCCTTGCCGGGTGTCATCGGCGCGATGATGGCGATGGAGGCGGTCAAGCAGATCACCGGGGCGGGGCAGACTTTGGCCGGGAGGCTGATGATCCATGACGCGCTATATGCCGAAACCCGGGTTATTGGCATCAAGCGCCGTGCCGACTGCCCGGTTTGTGGCGGGCATTAAGAACGCCCGTTCACAAAGCCGCCTTTAGTCCTTTGGTTTGCGCGGAGCCAAGGCGAAGCCGATCAGCGCCATCACCGCCAGTGGCAGCATCACCAAGGCGCTGTCGGGGGCGGGCGGGGTTTCGGGCAGTTGCTTGCGGCCATAAAGAATGTGGTCGGCGTTGCTGCGGCCCTTGACCAGCAGCATCAGGATGGCCGCGATGATCAGGCTGACCGAACCGATGATCAGCGCCGCCAAAAGCGGGTCCATCATTCGGGACAGTTGAATCCAAAGGGCGGCAGACAAACCGGCCACACCCAACAGCAGGAACACGATCGACAGCGCGAACAAGACCGAAATTCCGGCAACCCGTTCTGCCACGCGGGCCGTCGAGATGCCGGAAAGTTGCAGAATCAGCGACAGGATTGTCGCCATGGCCTAGCGCCGACCCAGAATCAGGCCGATCAGCAGACCAACGCCCGCAGCAATCCCGATGGTTTGCAGCGGTTTGGCGGCGGTGTAGGCCTTGGCCTCATCCGTCAGCTTCTTGATTTCGGCCTGCGCCTCGCCCAAGGGTTCGGCACCGGCGACGGCAAGTGCCTCCAGCGTGGTGCGCGTGCGAGTCTCTGCCGCAGCGGCCACCTGCTTTGCCAAAGTGGCGATTTCCGCCCGCAATTCCGCAAGATGGGCCAGCACGGCCTTTTCCTCGGGTGTTTCAGGTTTTACCGGCATGGGTTCTTCCTTTCGCGTTGCGTTACATCCTGAACATGTGGTCCCCGTCCCGGTCAAGGTCAAGCTGTTGGCCTTGTGACATAACCGACGCTCAGGGAAAATTCGCACCCCCGCCGAAATCGCGGTCAGCGGCCGGCGAAAACCGACCGGTTCGGCAGGCTTCGCCGCCCTTATGCAAGCTTTCACTATACAAAGCGCGCATTTCCCGCTATGCGGCGCTTTCGGCCCGAGGATTCCGGGGCAGACGGCGGGGAGGCTGGTCTGCGATGGGGAATGAGGTGCCGTTGAATTGGTACGTCACGGGCGCAGCAAGATTGCCCCCCATCAGGAAATGACATGATCGAAAAAACTATCGCCGCGCCTCTGGCTGCGGCATTGGCTGCCAAGGGCTATGAATCCCTGACCGCCGTGCAGGACGCTGTTCTGAACACTGACGCCACGGGCCGCGACCTGCTGGTTTCGGCGCAAACCGGGTCGGGTAAGACCGTGGCCTTTGGCATCGCGATTGCGGATGAGATTCTGCAAGGCAGCGACCGGTTGCTTTACGCCGACAAGCCGCTGGCCCTGGTGATCGCGCCGACGCGCGAACTGGCGCTGCAAGTGGCGCGAGAGCTGGAATGGCTTTACGCCTCGGCCGGGGCGCATATCGCGACCTGCGTTGGCGGCATGGACTATCGCACCGAAAAACGCGCGCTGGATCGCGGCGCGCATATCGTTGTCGGCACGCCGGGCCGTCTGCGCGACCATATCGACCGCAAATCGCTGGACCTGTCGGGCCTGCGCGCCGCCGTTCTGGACGAAGCGGACGAGATGCTGGACCTGGGGTTCCGCGAGGATCTGGAATATATTCTGGAGGCCGCGCCGGAGACCCGCCGCACGCTGATGTTTTCGGCCACGGTGCCGAAGGAAATCGCCAAACTGGCCGAAGATTTCCAGACCAACGCGCTGCGCATTCAGGCGCAGGGCGAGGCCAAACAGCACGTCGATATCGAATACCGCGCCCTGTCGGTGGCGGTGCGCGACCGTGAACATGCGATCTTCAACGCGCTGCGCTATTACGAGGCGAAGACCGCGATCGTGTTCTGCAAAACCCGCGTCAACGTCAATCATCTGATGGCGCGGATGGGCAATCGCGGCTTCAAGGTCGTGGCGCTGTCGGGCGAACTTAGCCAGCAAGAGCGTACCAACGCGCTGACCGCGCTGCGCAACGGGCGGGCAAATGTGTGTATCGCAACCGACGTGGCTGCGCGCGGCATTGACTTGCCGGGGCTGGAACTGGTGATCCATGCCGATCTGCCGTCGAATTCGGAAACGCTACTTCACCGCTCTGGCCGCACTGGGCGCGCCGGATCGAAAGGCGTTTCTGCGCTGATCGTGGTGCCGTCGGAATTCAAGAAGGCGCAGCGCCTGTTGCAGGGCGCGAAGGTTGTGGCGGAATGGGGCTCTGCCCCTTCGGCGGATGAGATTCAGGCCAAGGACGATCTGCGGCTGTTCGAAAACCCGGTGCTGACGCAGGATCTGAGCGATGAGATGGATACCGCGCTGGCGCTGATTCAGCGGTTCGGGCCTGAACAGATCGCGGCGGCTTTCGTGCGCGGCTGGCGTTCGGGCCGCTCGGCCCCCGAAGTGCTGTCCGAAGCGGCGGCGCCGCGTGATGCCGCCCCGCCGCGTGAGCGCAGCGAATTTGGCGCCTCGGTCTGGTATCAGCTGTCGGTTGGCCGCGCGGGTCGTGCCGAGGCGCGCTGGCTTTTGCCGAAGATCTGCGATGCCGGGGGCATCACCAAGGACGGCATCGGCGCGATTCGGGTGCAGGAAGACATCACCTATGTGCAGATTGCCGAGAATCTGGCGGGCAAGTTCGGCGCGCAGCTGGAGCTGGAAAACGGCGTCGTGATGGAGCGAATGGCGGACGAACCGTCGATGGACCGCCCCGAACGCGCGCCGCGCAAGGCGCCTGCCGCCCGTGCGCCCCGGGCCGAGAAACCGGCCTATGAGCGTGCGGAAAAGCCTGCCTATGTGCCCAAACCCTCGCGTCTGGTGGAAGAGGCGATTTCCGAAGGCTACGATCCGATCAAGGGCAGCGAAGCCGCCCCGGTTGAGGCCCCGAAGCCGCGCGCGCCCAAGCCTTATGTCAAGCGTGAGGATGGCGAGAAGAAGCCCTACACGCCGCGCGCCGATGGGGCCAAGCCCTATGCCAAACGCGATGACGGGGATCGCAGGCCCTACACGCCGCGTTCGCCCATGCCTGCCGGGGCGAAACCCTATGCCAAGCGTGAGGACGGCGACCGCAAACCCTACGCCCCGCGTGGTGAGGCGAAGCCCTATGCCAAACGTGACGATGGCGACCGCAAGCCTTATGCGCCGCGCGCCGAAGGGGCCAAGCCCTACGCCAAGCGCGAGGATGGCGAACGCAAGCCCTATGCGCCGCGTGGAGCCGATGCCAAGCCTTATGCCAAGCGCGAAGATGGTGACAAAAAGCCCTACGCGCCGCGCTCTGCCGGGTTCAAATCGCATGGCGGTGAGGGCAAGCCTGCCCGCGCAACTGCGTCGAAATCCCACGGCGGCGAGGCGAAAAGCTTTGCCAAACCGGCACGACCGGCGGCACCCCGCGCCGATGCCAAGGACACATCCAAACGCTTCGTACCGCCAAGCAAGCCGAAACGCTGATTTGTGAACATCGGTTCAGTAAGGCCGCCTTTGGGCGGCCTTATTTGTTTATATGCGCCCGCAGGTCTGAATGCAGCGCGGGCGCGCAAGCCAGTACGCCGGGCGTCTGCGCCGTCAAGCTGTTGAACCGTAACGTGGCGCCCTGACAATCGGTCACGCTGGCACCGGCGCGCTGCGCGATCAGGCCACCGGCGGCGATGTCCCATTCCCAGGTGTCGCGAAAGGTGATCATGCCGTCAAAACTGCCATCGGCCACCAGACACAGCCGGTAGGCCAGCGAGGCGCGGAAGCTGCGGCGAAAGGCGGGCGGTTCGCCCCGCCAAAGCTGCGGCGCAAGATTGGCCTTTGTGGTCAGAATATTGGCATCATCGGCCAGACCCTTCTGGCTGCAGCGGATCGGCTCGCCATCGCGCAGGGCGGGGCCGTCCTGCGTGGCGGTGTAAAGCTGGTCCAGCGCCGGCAGATAGACCACCGCCGCCGTCACCACGCCATTCTGCGCCACCGCCAGCGAATGGGAAAAGTGCTGCTCCCCCGCGATAAAGGCGCGGGTGCCGTCAATCGGGTCTATGATGAACGTGCATTCATATTCCTGCCGCAGCAGGCTATCGGGCGTTTCCTCTGACAGCCAGCCATAGCCGGGCCGTGCGCCACGCAACTCTGCCTGCAGCATGTCGTTGACGGCAATGTCGGCCTCTGTCACCGGGCCCTGATCGCCCTTTTCCCAGGCCTTGGGCGACCGACGCCAATAGCGTAGCGCAATCTCGCCCGCGCGGCGCGCCGCATGGGTCAGCAAGGCAAGGTCACGCGCCGGCAAGCGTCATCCCTTCGATCAGCAGGCTGGGCACTCGGGTGGACAGATGCGCGCGCGCGTCATTGGCCGGGATGATCCGCAACAGCATGTCGCGCAGATTGCCCGCGATGGTGCATTCGTTGACGGGATACTGAATCTCGCCGTTTTCCACCCAGAACCCCGAAGCACCGCGCGAATAATCGCCCGTCGTGGGGTTGATGGTGGAACCGATCATGGATGTGACCAGCAACCCGGTGCCCATATCGCGGATCAGATCGGCGCGGCTGATGCTGCCTTGCGTCAGGTCCAGGTTGGAATTGGCGGGCGTCGGCGGGGCAGAGGTGCCGCGCGCGGCGTTGCCGGTGGATTGCATCCCCAGCTTGCGCGCGGTTGCCAGATCCAGCGTCCAGCCCATCAGGATGCCGTTTTCCACCACCATGCGGCGGGCAGCGCCCAGCCCCTCGGCGTCAAACGGGCGCGAGCCAGAGATGCGGGGGCGCAGGGGGTCTTCGATCAGCGACAGTGTTGCGGGCAGCACCTGCGTTCCCAGCGCGCCCAGCAGCCAGGACGACCCCCTGGCGATGGAAGCACCATTGGCTGCGCCGATCAGGTGGCCGATCAGCGAACTAGCCACCCGTTCATCGTAAAGCACCGGATAGGTGCCGGTCACAGGCTTGCGCGCGCCCATCCGGGCCAGCGCGCGTTGGGCGGCAAGGGCGCCGATTTCGGTGGCGGCGGGCATGTCGGCCTGATGGATGCGGCCTTCGCCAGCATAGTCCCGCTCCATCCCGGTGCCGGAACCTGTGAAGGCCACGGCAGAGGTTGACCGCGAGCTGCGCTCATACCCGCCGGAAAAGCCATTGGTAGCAGACAGATAGACCTGCCGCAGGCCGTATCCCGCCGAAGCCTCGACTTGGGTGATGCCGGGTTCGGCCATGGCCGCAGCCTCGGCCATGCGGGCGTCGGCCTCCAGCGCCGCGGCGGTTGGTTCTGGCGAGCTATCGCACAGTTGCAGCGCGGCCAGATCCCAGCTGCGGGCGATCTGGTCGGGGTCGGCCAGCCCGGCATAGGGATCAACCGGCGCCTCGCGTGCCATGGCGACGGCGCGTTCGGCAAGGCGGGCCAGCGTTGCGGGGGAAGTGTCCGAGGCGGAAACGCAGGCCTGCCGCCCGCCGATCAGCACCCGCAGCCCGATCTCGGTGCCTTCGGATCGTTCCGCCTGCTCCAGCCGCCCGGCGCGGATATCGATGGATTGCGAGGTGCCAGCGATGGCGATGGCATCGGCGGCCTCGGCCCCGGCGCGGCGCGCGGCGTCAAGAAGGGCTTCGGTGAGCGGGGCAAGAGAGGCGGCCATGGCAATCCTGTTCTGTGGCCCTGCATGGACCAAATATGCTTTGGTTTTACAGATAATCTCTGCGGATGAGATTCAACCCCCCGCCGCGCCCTGATGGCAGAAAAGGCGGCAAAGAAAACGGCCGCCCGGTTGCCCGGACGGCCGCACAGCATTGCGGCGCGCTTATTGCAGGCGCTGGCCGTTGGCGTAGAAACCCTTGTCCTTGAATTCCAGGGTCGAAGTCATCTCATCCTTGTCCGGCGTCGCGTTGGCGAACATCGACACCATCATCTTGTAGCCCATCGCATCGTCCTGGCTGATCAGACCCATCGCCACGATCTTGTCGAGCAGGGCGTTGGCGCCGGTCAGTTTCAGGTCGATCTTGCCGGTGGGGGCAGGGATGCCTTCGAAGGTGGTCATGTCCGTGTTGTCGAAGGTGAAGCCACCCGCCCCCGTCAGTTCGGCACCCACGGCAGACAGTTGCAGCGCGGCGATATCCAGCGCGTTAAGCTGGAACGGCGATGCATCGCCCGCGGCCTCCATCGCGGCGGCGTCCATCAGGTCGGCGGTCAGCGTGGCCTTGCCCTTGGCGTCAAGGATCACCGTGGCCGGATCATGCGGCAAGGCACCGGTCGGATCGACCATACCCCAGATTTCGTCGGAAATCGTGAAGCCGACCAGACGGGTCAGTAAAGAGAAATCGGCGGGCTGATCGGATTTGCTGACAGGCATCAGCATCTTAAAGGCGGCTTCGTCATAGCCAAGCTTCAGTTCCGGGAACGGGATGTCGGGGCTGGAAATGGTGAAGGCGACCTTCTTGCTGCTTGAGCCGTACTGCAGACGGTTCACATCCATCGCAAAAGACAGATCGCCGCCGTCGAAGGTGCCGGAAACCTTGGTGGGTTTGTCAGCCTCGGTCGCGGTCATGTCAAAATTCGAGGCGCCATAGGTGATCGCAGAGTCAAAGGCAAATCCGGCTTTCAGCGCGGCGGCCATATCCTGCATCGCGTCGGCGCCCAGGAAAGTGCCGTTGCCGGTGCCCGCAAGATTGGCGACGTTCAGCGCAAGGTTGAAATCAGAGCTGGTTTCCTTGTCGGTTCCAACCACGGTGATCTTGGCGCTGTCGGCGGTAAAGGACGAGCCGATCTTTTTCGCCGTGGCGTCGCCTTCGACCATGTAGTTGCCGATCACATTGGTCATCACTGCCTGAATAGTCGCATCAACCACGGCGGCATCAACGCCATTGATCGCGGTCACGGAAATATCCAGGGTCGGCGCGTTGAAGGCATAGCTGATCGCCTCGGGCGTACCGCTGGCCTTCATGGTCATACCCGGTTGTCCAACCGTGATGGTCAGCTTGGTCGGCGTGGCGGAAGCGTCGTCGCCGGGCGCGCCGGGAAGCGTCATGTTCAGCGGATAGCTGTCAGACATGGTGACTTCGACGGTGCCGTCACCCTTGTCGGTGAAGGTCATTTCGGGGATCTTGCCGTCCAGGGCGACGCCGTCCTTGTCGTAAGAAATCGTCGTATCCTTGACCAACAGCGCGTCGCCGTCGCGCGTGGCGCTGGCGGCGGTGATCGTCTGGCCATAAGCCGCGCTCATATCCTGCCAGTTCTGCCAAACTTCTTCCGGGGTCACGTCGGCAAAGGCACCGGTTCCGGCCAACAATGCGATGATGGCGGTGCTACCCGCCAGTTTCCACTTTCCCATAATGACTTCCTCCA
>CAMFLG010000015.1 GCA_945957495.1 uncultured Pseudorhodobacter sp.
CTGACTTGACAGGTTCAGGATATGGTCATGGGTGTCGCCCTGGCCAAAAACGGTGGACGCATCCGTCAGCACGACCACCTGCGGCACGGGATCCGAAGGGGTGTCGTCAATCGGTTCCGGCGCGGGCAGATCGATGAAATCATCCATGAAATGCCCGATGCCATCCGCGCTCAAACCGTCGAGGTTGAAGATATCGATCGTGAGGTCCGACAGCTTGACCCCTTTCAAGGTGACAGAGCCACGCGGCCCGTTCAGCACCACATCCGCACCCTGCTGGCTGAGAAGCGAAAACAGGTATTCCGAACTGGCGCCGGTAGAGGACATGTTCAGTTTGTCCAGCTTGGCGTTGAAATCCATAATGACATCATTGCCGTCGCCGGGATATGTGACCACGGTGCGCGCCAGAGTGACGGGATCAACAAGATAGTCGTGGTTGTGGCTCAGCGTGTAGATATCGGCCTCGGCCGTCACCACATTGTTCAGGCTGGCGTCTGCAACCAGAAGGTTGGCACCGGCCGTCTGAATCCAGAGCTTGGCCGCCTTCCAGGCATCGGTTTGGGCAGCCGCAGCGGCGGCATCGGCCAGAACGGCCAGACGCGGATCATAGGTCGGGCTGTGATCGCCCCAGAAGACGTTGGGCTGTGAGCCACCGACCAGAATATCCCTGCCGCTGCCACCGTAAATCCGCACACCGCCTGCGACTTCAAAGGTGGCGCCAAAGCTGTCAACCTGAAAGGCGCGCGCTGTGCTGCCGTCGACAAGGTCGTTGTCGGCACCGCCGTCAAGAAAGCCCAGAAGATCAAAGCCCCAGACAACATCATCGCCCGCACCGCCACTGGCACCGCCAAAGCCGTGCGCCACGCCAGAGCTCACGCCATAGTCGGAAACCGGACGACCTTGCCCCAGCGCGGATGTGAACACCACAACATCCTTACCGCCGTCGCCAGACGCATAGATATCCGACCCTAGGTTGGTCTCGATATAGTCCGAACCATCGCCGCCGAAGACCACATCCTTGCCGTGGTCACCAAAGACGAAATCATCACCATCGCCGCCATAGACGATGTCATTGCCCTTGTTGCCTGCCGAATGGTCGCTGCCAGCACCACCAAAGACAATGTCATCACCGTCAAACCCCGAGGCGAAATCATTGCCGTCACCGCCAAAGACCAGGTCATTGCCCTCGTTGCCGGTGACAAAATCGTCGCCGGCATCGCCGAACAACGTGTCATTGCCCGCACCGCCGCCAATGAAGGCCTCATCGCCCAGCCCGCCATAGACAAGATCATCGCCATCGCCGCCGTAGAGCGTGTCGTGGCCGTCCTGGCCGAACAAGGTGTCATTCTCGCCGCCACCGGCAATGCTGTCGGCCCCCAGGCCGCCGTCCATCAGATCGTTGCCATCGCCGCCATAGATCACATCGGCCGCATCAGCGCCGTTCAGGGTGTCATCCCCAGCGCCGCCCGCCAGCAGCCCGACCTCGTTGCCGCCTGTCAAAAGGTCATTGCCGTCGCCCCCATAAAGCTCGTCATGGCCCGCGCCCGCGATCAGCGTATCGTCACCTGTGCCGCCATAGATCAGGTCGCTTCCGGCGCCACCATCCAACAGGTCGTCGTTTTCCCCACCGTCCATCAGATCGTTGCCGACACCGCCCAGCAACGTGTCATTGCCCGTCTCGCCAAACAGCGTATCGCCACCGTCCGAACCGCCGGTCAGGCTGTCATGGCCCGCCCCCCCCGCCAGCAGATCGCCACCAGTGCCGCCGTCCAGCGTGTCATTGCCATTGCCGCCGAACAGTTGGTCTGCCGCAAGACCGCCCTGCAAAGTGTCATCGCCGTCTTCGCCATACAGCGTGTCGGCGCCGTCAAAGCCGATCAGACTGTCATTACCAGTGCCGCCCGCCAGAATGTCATCGCCCTCGCCGCCGTCCAGCGTGTCGTTGCCAAGCCCGGCATAGATCTGATCATTGCCATCGCTGCCGGTCATGACGTCATCGCCATCACCGCCATAGATCACATCATCGCCCGCGCCGCCCTCAAGGGTATCGTTGTTCTCCCCGCCCGTCAGCATGTCATCGCCCGCCCCGCCATCCAGACTGTCGTTGCCTTCATTGCCATCAATCGCGTCATTGCCCACCCCGCCATAGACCGCGATGTCATCACCCAGCCCGGCAGAGATCGTATCATTGCCGGCATCGCCGTAAATCTCGTCAGCATCAGCACCGCCCGCAAGGCTGTCATCGCCGACACCGCCCATCAGGGTGTCATTGCCCGCATCGCCACAAAGCGTGTCACCCGTTTCCGGCCCGCTGGTCAGAACATCGTTGCCGTCACCACCCGACAGCAGATCGCCGCCGGTGCCACCCTCCAGCGTATCATCTCCCACCCCACCGTAAAGCTGATCCGCATCCAGGCCGCCATACAGCACATCATTGCCACTGCCAGCGTACAACATATCCAGACCAGTGCCACCAAACAGCGCATCATTCTCGGAGCCGCCGAAAATTGTGTCGTTGCCCGCCTCGCCTTCAAGGCTGTCAGTGCCCTCAGTGCCGTCGATAGAATCATTGCCATCGCCGCCATAGATCTGGTCTGCACCCAGTCCCCCTGACAGGCTGTCATCGCCCAGCCCCCCCGTCAGCGTGTCAGTACCAGTCTCGCCAAACAGTGTGTCATTGCCATTGCCGCCGGTCAGGCTGTCATCACCCGCGCCGCCCGCCAGCAGATCGGCATCGTCGCCCCCCTCCAGCACGTCGTTGCCATCGCCGCCATAAAGCAGGTCCGCGCCCAGCCCACCGTCCAGAACATCCACGCCCGTCTCGCCAAACAGCGTGTCATTGCCATCACCGCCGGTCAGGCTGTCATGGCCCACACCACCCGCCAGACTGTCATCACCCGATCCGCCGTCCAGCACATCATCGCCGGCGCCAGCATAAAGCTGGTCCGCATCCTCCCCGCCGTCCAGCACATCATTGCCGTCCCCGGAGTAAAGCACATCCAACCCGCTGCCGCCGATCAGCGTGTCATTGCCCGCGCCTCCCAGCAGCGTGTCGTTGCCATCGCCGCCGTCCAGACTGTCATTGCCATCGTTGCCGTCGATGAGATCATCGCCCGCCCCGCCATAAACCGCGATGTCATCGCCAAGCCCGGCCGAAATCGCGTCATTGCCATCGCCGCCATAGATTTGGTCTGCATCCAGCCCCCCCGACAGGCTGTCATCACCCAGACCACCCGTCAGCGTGTCAGTACCCGCCTCGCCATAAAGCGTGTCGTTGCCATCACCGCCTGTCAGGCTGTCATCACCCGCGCCACCCCCCAGCAGATCGGCATCGTCGCCCCCTTCCAGCACGTCGTTGCCATCGCCGCCATAAAGCAGGTCCGCACCGGTGTCGCCGAGCAGAAGATCATCCCCCGCCTCACCCGTGATCAGATCATTGCCATCGCCGCCATAAAGCGTATCCGGATCAACCCCGATGCCACCGCCCAAAGTGTCATCGCCCGGCCCGCCATAGACCAGATCCGCGCCACCGCCCGACAGGATCTTGTCGTTTCCGGCAAGCCCGTCCAGCGTGTCATTGCCCGCAAAGCCCTGAATGACATCATCGCCCACCGTCCCCGCAAGTGAATCGTCGTCCGCGGTTGCAGAAATATCGGCCATGAAATCCCTCAGCGTGCCAGGAGCATTGCCCCCACAGTGACGGAGCGAACCCTACTTTCTTGTTAAAAAGACGGTCAAACCATGTCACCCTTCCGGCGTAGAACCGGAAAGTCATGTCAATCCAATTGCGGTTTTCGCTTGGGTTTGATTTCTTCTGTGGCCGATGCACCCTGACCGCAGGCGGCGGGCCACACAAATCTAGTCATCGTAGCTTTCTTTCACCTGCATATTGGCGTGGTGAAAGGCGATCGCCTCATCAATGTTATCGAAATACGTCAGCTTGCCAGCTTCCAGAACCGCGCCCGCCGTGCAGAACCGCCGGATCGCCTCCATCCCGTGCGACACGAACAGCGCGCCGCTTTTCTGCATCCGGTCCGTGAAGAACTGCAGGCTCTTCTCGCGAAACCGCGCATCACCCGCCCCTGTCACCTCATCGACAAGGTATGTGTCGAATGGCACTCCCATCGACAGACCAAAGGCAAGGCGGGACTTCATCCCCGATGAGTAGGTGCGCACCGGTTCGTAGTACTGACGGCCGATCTCGGCGAAATCGGCGGTGAAATCGACCAACTCGTCACTGTCCACGCCGTAAACCCGCGCGATGAAGCGGACGTTCTGCGCGCCAGACAATTCCCCGTTGAAGCTGCCGGAAAAACCCACAGGCCAGGAAATCGTGCCATCGGTGATCACCCGGCCAGAGGTGGGCGCGGTGGTGCCCCCTATCATCGACAAAAGCGTTGATTTGCCTGCGCCATTGCGGCCCAGCAGGCCCACCGACACATTGCTGGGAATGGTCACGTTCAGGTTGTCGGCGACCACCCTTTCGTAACCTTGGACGAAATAGCTTTTGCTCAGGTTATCCAGTCGGATCATCTGCCGCTCCGTTCTATCGACGGTCACGAACGCTGTAATAGATCAGGGCGATGATCGACCAGCCAAGACTGAGGAACAGGAACACCAAAGCCGACAGCAGGGCGCGGCGGGGGTATTCCGCCGTTTCGGCCAGTGTCGGGCTGATGAAAACCGCGAGATACCGGCTTTGCCGTTGCGCCTCGGCCTTGGCGGCATCGAGGGCCGTCAGGGCCGCCACATAAGACCGTTCGGCAAAATCACGGTCCACGTTCAGACGCTCGAATTCCGCCACCACCGTGGCATAGTCATCCGATCCGATGCCCTGCCCTCCCAGCCCGAATTTCTGCCGCTCTTCAGCGATGCGCTTTTCAATCACCGAAATTTTCAACTGGGCATCGCTGACACGCGGATCATCCGCACGCGTGGTTTCGCGCAGCATGTCAAGCTGGATCAGCGCTTCAGCCATCTGGCTTTGCAATTGGTTCAAAATGCCCATCTGGCCTTGCACGCTGGCGGTGGGGTCGACGATCTGGGTACGCGAGCGATAGTCGTTGATCGCCTGCCGCGCCGTTTGCAACCGGTCTTCGGCGGTGGCCAGATCTTCGCGGGCATAACGGGTGGCGTCGTCGCGCGCCTTTGCGGACAATTCATGCACCATCCGGTTGCTGGCTTCATAGATCGCCTGAGTAACCGCCTGCGCATCCTCGGCGCTGAAGGCATTGGTCTGGATCTGAATCAGCCCGGTGCTGCCATCATAGGCGATCGACACGATTCTTTGCCAGTAGTCCACCAGCTTTTCCAAAGAACCATCTGCCGGAAAGGCGAAAACCACGTCCCGTTCAGGTTTGGAAAACAGCGCACGCAGATTCAGCTTGGCGTCGACCTCTTCTACCATCTGCTGGCTTTGGATGAATTCGTAAAGCGCATCGGAATCTTGCGCGGTAGAGCCGCCAGTGATGCCGGAAAGCCCACCCAGAAGACTGCTGGCGGCGCTTGTTTCCTCATTGCGCACCGCAAAGCCGACCTTGGAGGCATATTGATCGACGGCAATGGTATAAAGATAGATTGTCGCGGCAAGGCTGGGCAGCAAGACGGCCAGCACAAAGCTGATCAAGGCAATGTTGTGGCGCCGCTTGAGCTTGGCCGGGCCGACAACGGGGCGGGGTTCGGGCCCGACCGCCGTGGCCGCCGGGCCGACGGGTGCTGCAGTTTTTTGCCCGGGACCGCCCGAAGCAGGGTTCCGGCCTGCGTTCTGGCTCCCGTTCTGACCAGGGTTTTGCGGCCCTTGCGGCGTTTTTTTTTCGGGGCGAACCTCTTGCTTCTGCGGGTTGGGGGCCAAAGCCTGATTGACCGGGACCACCGGGGCGACTGTGTTCTGAACAGACCGCGCCTGATCTTGCGCGCCAGCCTCTGCAACGGGTTTAAGCGCCTCACGCGATGCTTGCGCCGCCTTTGCGCCGACAATGTCCTGATTTTGCGGTTTGTGCGCCGGCGGATGGTCCGGGGCCGGGCTTACATGACCTGCTGGAGCAGGCGCCCGATCCACCTTGTATTGAGCCCCTGCGTTCTGAACGGCCGTCCCCGGGTCTTGCGGACCAGACCCGGCAGCGGGTTTAAGCGCCTCACGCGGGGCTTGCGCCTTCGTCTCTGCCTTTTCCGGGCGTTGTTTGGGCGACATGTCGGGCCAGACCAGCTTTGCGACCTTCTTGCCTTTGCCCTGCCCTCCGGACGGGCCACCCGCATTTGCAGTCGTGGCGTCGGGCCCCGTCATGGACTTTTTTTGTTTGGCATGTTCCGGCTCGGTATCAGACGGCGTCCTTTTGGGGGAAGGCTCAATGGACGACACCGGCAACATCCTTGCATCAGAGAAAGCATTTGAAGCCCTGCCGGACTTCCTTCATAAGCCCCCCTAGACCTACATGAAAAAAGGCAGCAGTTCCAGCCACCCTGTAAGAGATCATCAGGAAACGACCGGATGTCACGCTCTTTACCGCAAACCTTACCGCAAAGTTCCAACAGTTCTCGCTCCAGCATTCCGCGCTTTCGCATGGTGCGTACCGTCATCGCGCTGATGCTGCGGGAAATGTCGACAACCTATGGCCGCACACCAGGAGGCTATGTCTGGGCGTTGATGCAGCCTTTGGGGTCAATCATCGTGTTTTCGCTGGTGATGTCGGTCGGCCTCAAGGTCCGCAGCCCCGGGCTTGGCACCAATTTCCCGATCTTTTATGCCAGCGGGATCCTGCCGTTCCAGATGTTCAACAACCTGTCGGGCAAAATCTCTAGCGCCCTGCCGTTTTCGCGCGCCCTGCTGTTTTACCCGCGCGTCAGCTTCATTGACGCGATTTTGGCGCGCTTTTTGCTGAATGCACTGACGCATCTTGTGGTCTTCATCATTCTGATGACCGGGCTTCTGGCGCTGATTGACGCCCATACCCTGATCGACCCGGTGCCGGTGATGATAGGGCTTGGCGGCGCGATGCTGCTTGCTGCTGGTTTTGGCGTGTTGACCGGCTATCTGTTTCAGATCTATCCGGTGCTGGGCTCGGTGTGGAACATCCTGTCAACGCCCCTGTTGCTGATGTCGGGGGTGCTGTTTCTGTATGACGACCTGCCACGCTGGGGCCGCGATATCCTATGGTACAACCCCCTGGTGCACATAATCGGCCTGGTGCGGCGCGGTTTTTATCCGATGTATGAAGCGGCCTATGTCTCGGTTCCCTATGTTGTCGGTGTCAGCATGGTCATGCTGGCGATTGGCCTCTTGCTGTTGCGACGTTATTATCAAGACATCATTTCGCGCTGATCGCCGTGCAGGCCCCCAACCCTGAAGTATGCCTATGAACAAGAAACTCTACATCCACATCGGTCACTACAAGACCGGCACCACGGCCCTGCAGATCCTTCTCGACTACAACGAAGCACATCTGGTCGCACATGGCTTTGAATATTCACCCCGCGTACGGCATCATTCCAAACATTCGCAACTGGCCTTCGCGGTGTTTCAGGAGGCTGGCATCACCAGTCTGATGCATGGCTATGACGACCCGGTGGCCTCGACGGCACTGTGGAATGCTATCTGCAGCCGCGCGCGCAACAGCCCGGCGCACAGCTCGATCATCAGCAGCGAAGAACTGATGCGCTTTGGGGCCATACCGACCGCGCCCGCAAAGCTTGCCGAATTCGCCCAGATCGCCGAAGGCATCGACATCACCATCATCGCCTATCTGCGCAGCCCGCAAGATCACTTGCGGTCCTGGCACAATCAACTGGTGAAAATGCGAATGCAGGTCGGCGATTTCGGCGCGGCTGTGCAAGAGGCCATTGAACCCATTCACTATGATTACGCCGCTGCCCTGAAACCCTGGATCGACACCTTTGGCGCTGATCGGGTTGTCCTGCGCGATTACGAGGCCATCCGCCACGATCCTACAGGTATCTTCAAGGATTTCTTCAGCGTCATAGGTTTGCCCTGGCGTGACGGCCTGATCTTGCCCGATGGCGACCCAAACCCGCGCCTAGATGACCGCAGCCTTGATCTGGTGCGCCTGATCCAGAATACCGACGCCACCGCCTATCATACGGAACAGTTGCGGATCAATGCCGCCTACTTTCTGTTCCTTCAGGACAGCTTCGGCCGCAGCAGCGCGGACAAGATGCAGCTTATCCGCCAGCGCAGCAAAGCCGGAATTGAGGCATTGGCCGCCCTGCCTCACAACAATACGAATCTTGATCGATTCATGGCTGGATTGCCTCAGGCCGAAGATCCTGATCTGGTGACGCAAAAGCTTCTGAACGGTTTTTTGATGAATGAGTTGATTGCGCAACGCAAGCGCTCCAACCGCAACACGAATGCCATGGTCCGGCGGATCAAGGCACTCGAGAAGAAACTGGGCATCGTCGATACCACACCTGATGACCCTGCACCGGCCGAGGATTGATGAAAGTACTGTTTTACAACTGGGTCGATTACCTGGACGACGAAAAGCGCGGCGGGGGAGTGACCGTCTATCAGCGGAATGTGATCCGGGCCCTGTCCGAGGTTGAGGACGTGCAAACCACGTTCCTGTCATCGGGAATCTCCTACGATCTGCTGTCGGGGCGGCCACGTTGGGAACGGGTTCGCCACGGATCGCCGGAAAACCGCGCCAACCGTTATGAGTTGGTCAATTCGGGCGTGCTGTCGCCGTCACACCATTCTTTTGGGAACCGCGCACAGGTTTCACAGCCCGAAACGACAGAGGCTTTTTTCGACTTCCTCCGCCGCAAAGGCCCATTCGACGTCGTGCATTTTAACAATCTCGAAGGCCTGCCAGCCGAGGCTCTGGCGCTGAAAGAGATATTCCCCGACACAAAGGTCATTCTTTCTCTGCACAATTATTATCCATTCTGCCCGCAAGTGAACCTTTGGTTCCAGGAGCGTGAAAATTGTCGCGACTTCGAAATGGGCCGCAAATGCGAACATTGCCTGCCCAACCGCCATGATGAGCGCATCGTGCGGCTGGCCAATGCGGTGGCCTTCAACATGAAGAAATGGGGGGTTCGCCCCGGCACGCGCCGTTTTGACCGCGCCTTCCTGCCGGCGATGCGGCTGGCAAGGCGGCTGGTTGGGGCCTATGCGCGGCTGTCGCAGCGCGGGCGCAAGGCGATGACCCTGCCCGTCGCCCCGCCGCGCGAGACGGCGCAGATGGCGCAGGGCCTGCTGACGCCGCTGACGCTGCGCCACCGCGATTTTGAAACCCGGCGGCTGGATATCGTCACCCTGATCAACCGCCATTGCGACATGGTGCTGGGGGTGTCAGACCGGGTCTGCGATGTCGCTGCGCATTTCGG
The DNA here is from genome assembly GCA_945957495.1 of uncultured Pseudorhodobacter sp. Taxonomy (GTDB): domain Bacteria; phylum Pseudomonadota; class Alphaproteobacteria; order Rhodobacterales; family Rhodobacteraceae; genus Cypionkella. The sequence goes on from CAMFLG010000015.1 coordinate 9,343, forward strand.
CATCGCCCCTGCCCTGCTGCGCACCAGCTATATCGGCACCAATCAGGCAGAGAAATTCGACCAGACCGTGGCCAAGTCCAGCATCCTGCGCCCCGATGGCACGCTGACGCTGGCTTATCTTGGCTATATGCGGCGCGACAAGGGCTTCTTCTTTTTGCTCGATGCCCTGGAGGCGCTGCCCGCCGAAATCACGGCCCGGTTGCGGCTGGTGATCTGTGCCGGGCGCGGCGATGATGGCACCATGCACCGGCTGGCCGCGCTCAGTGACCACTTTGCCGGACTGTACTATGCCAATGGCTATGCGCATGACCATCTGGACGATCTGCTGGATGATGTCGATGTCGGCCTTGTGCCGGTTTTGTGGGAAGACAACCTGCCGCAGGTCGCCATCGAGATGCACGCCCGCCATATCCCATTGCTGACCTCGGATCTGGGTGGGGCGAAAGAGTTGTCGAATTGCCCCGAAATGGTCTTTCCGGCAGGCTCGATCGCCGGGTTTCGCGAACGGATTGTCGCCCTGCTGGAAGGCAAGATCACCACAGAGCTCTATTGGAAAGACGTGCGGCATCCGGTGTCGATGCAAGAGCATCTGGCAGAGTTGCGCGCGATATGGATGGGCGACACTGCAGCCCTGCCCCCGGCGCGTGCCATCCAGCCGCTTGCTCCAGCCGCAAAGCCAGCGCCGACCCCCGAGGTGGCAAAACCCGCAAGACGCCGCACAAGAGCAGAGCCCGCCGCCACCGCAGAGACCTGACAGGAGCTGCGCCAGGCGCTGTTCTGTCAGAGTGGAGCGATCAGCACCTGGCGCAGCGCGTCCACCGCCACCGCAGAGGCCTCAGGCGTAAAGTGTTGGTTGGCGTTGGATTTGAAACAATCTGCACGGGTCAACCCGCCTGCGGTCATCGTTGCGGCTGGTTGCGGCAGCACCTCCACCCTGATTTTAGCCCAGAACGTCTCGATCACGGCCTGGACAGCCGCAATATCTTGCGGCCCAGGCCGCTGGATCGTCGTCGGTGCCGGCTTGGTGACCAGCAAGATCCGCACAGCAGAGACCGCGCGGATCTTCTGCGCGAAATCAAACAAACGCGACTTCTGGCAGATCTCCTGCACAGCGCGCGCCCGAAATCCTGCGCTCACATCAAAGGGAAACATCGCCACCATATGCGCGGCAGAATGGTGTGCGCCCACCAGAACAAAGCAGTCATAATCCGCAATCTCAAGGTCGGCACCTTTGGCGGCACTGAAATATGGGAAATCGAGAAAGGCATGACGCTTGGCATCATATGCAATCGCCCGCAGACCCTCGGCATCCGCATAACCATTCGGAGCGACGAAAAAATCCCATTGCAGATTGGCCTTGTCCGGCAGGGTCTCATAGGCCAGACGCAGAGAGCCCGCGTGCGAATTTCCCACAATGCAAACGGTCATGATCTTGGCCCAAAAGCGGCGAGAACCTCTTCATCGCAGGTTACCTGCGCCTTGGTACCTTTGGCCGACGCCGCACGGCGCGGCTCTTGCATAGCCTTGGGTTCCTGCACGCCCTTGGGTTCGTGAACGGCAGCATTGGGGTCTTTGCCAAACTTGCGCTCGCGGGCTTCAAAGAAGCTGTTCATCACAAAATCAACGCCCATCGGATTGACCGAGCGCTGGTCAGGTTCGAAAAACATCCCGCGAAATGTCGGCGCATTGATGATCTCGTAAGAGGGGAAGTAATCCACGAAATCCCGGCCGGCAGAGGCTTCCCAAGCGACCGCGCGCAGTACAGACTTGCTTTGCATGGTTGCCACCAGCACATGCTCACCACTGTTGGTTGCCACCAGCGGCACCGGCGACACAGTCAGCAAGATGCGCAGCGCCGGATTTTTGCGGCGCATCAGGGCAATGGCCTTTTCAAGGCTTTCATGCACCTGACCGAAGCGCTGATTGACGAAACGGTGTTTGCTGGCATCGAACTCTCCGCCGGCCGTGCCTGGGCACATCGGGTATTCATAGCCATCTTGATGAAACCAGCTTTCGGTCAGCCCCAAAGTAAACACGAAAACCCGCGCAGTCATGACACAGTCGCGCAGCGCCTTCAGGGTTTGCCTGCGCAAGCGCGCCACGGTTTCGGCGGTCTCGAATCCATCGGGCTCAAGACGCGGGCGAAAGGGGTCAATGAACCGATCGCCTTTCTTCCAGACTTCATCGGGCACCTCTGCCTCGCCAAAAGCCCAGGACAGCCACTGAAACAACGAGGAGGGCGTATAGATATTCGCCGTGCGTGCCGAGAAGGTGCGATACCCGAACTGAACGGCAAGGGCATCGCTGACCAGTTTGGGGGCGGGCTCGGCGTCAAGCCAGTTCATCCCGCGACCTTGCAATGCCTTGGCAAAATGCTGCGCAAAACAGGACCCGAACGTCACGATCGGCTGTCGCTGCGGGATGCGAAATTTGGGGTCCCAAAGCTCGAAAACATCAAACGCCGATCTGGCGGCAATCGCATGCTTCCAATACCCTTTTTCAGGGACAGTTCGATATGGATTCATCTGAAATACACCTCTTCCCAATCACGCCACTTGGCGTCGATCAAGCAACCGGCAGCCACAGAGTAAAAATAACCCAGTTCAGAGTTTGCACATAGAATACCACATGATCAAGCGCTTCTGGTCCGGCACAACGAAAGGCCCTGCTCACCCCGCCCATCTGCCGCTTATTCAGCCAGCCGTTTGTCCAGCCAGCCCAGAAACGCCTTGTCGGGGCTGCGCAACCTGGGTCGCCCCGACCGCCGCCAAAGCCCGCGCCAATCGGCCTCCAGCGCGTAGACATCCCAACCCGGTGCGCGGGTGCGGGCGGTCTCCAGAGTCGCCTGAGCGAGGGGCGGCAACTGGGCTGCAAGATCGGGTGCCGCCTCGACCACTACCTGCGGGCGGACATAAAGCATGTCGTCCGCATCAAGGCTCAGATCATAATCGGGGATGCTGGCCGCCTGGATCACATCGCGCAGCATCGCCCGGAACACCCGGCGCGGGCTGCCAGAGCCAGCCTTCTTCTGCAATACCTCCAGCGAGATCCGCCATTCCGGCTGACGGCCACAATGTTTGCGCGCCAATTCGTAAAGCCTGCGCTCCAGCGGACGGCGCAACTGAAAGTAGCCGCGGCTCAGCGTCAGAACCGATTTGGCCATGATTGCGGCAAAAAGCCATTCCGACAGCGTCACCCGCACCTGCACCATCCGCCCGCCCCGGGTTTTGCGCACGATCTCCCAGTCCTCGATCAGCCCGAAACCGCGGGTGATCTCGAATTCACCAGCCACCAGATTGGTGGTGATCCGTGTGCCCGCCAGCCGTTCGAACGCATCTCGCAGCCGCTTGTAGGCGTCGCCAGAGGTTTCGCGGTTGGTGGCCAGCAACAGATCATGCGCCCGCAGATGCAGTGTGCGCGCAACCGCCCGCCCGGCATTCAACGCCGCCATCAACTGGCTGGTGCAATAGATCAGGATGTCCTTGTCATGAATGGTGGCTCTGCCTTTAACCGAGGGTGTAACCTCAATCTCTACCGCATTATGGCAATAGCGCAGGATCGAAAGATCCGGTCGCGTCGCCAATGAAAACAGCGGGTGTTCCATACTGGCCAGATCATCCTTGGGCAGCGCATCAAAGATGTCACAGGCGAAAAAGTCCGCCTGCACTGCCGCTGAAAGACCGGTATTCAAACCAGCCGCCGCCGAACGCGAAAGCGCCATCTGACCCAGGATCCTGCCCGATTACGTCGCGGTTTTCCTTGCCGGTCAACAGGTTAGCCCCGGTTCCCGGCAAGGGATGCGATTCGTGGTTTCATTGACACCCAGCCTAAAGTTATCCACAGCCTGCGTCCAGCGCCCCGCAAAATTCAGCTCACAATCCTCGGGGTTTCAGAGTCGTCTTTTCGGGGGATCAGAGTCACCCTTTCGGGGTTTCAGAGTCGCCCCATTCGGACAGCCATCCAGCAAGCCCATGTTTTCAAAGTAGCATTACGATAGATGGCGACCTTGGTAGTCCCGTAACTATTGAAATAACATCATACTAACAAAGACCTGTTGCCTCGAATCTACAAAAGGCCAATCTTGTCACAGTGGGCTGACCGAAAGATGCTGAGAAATAAGTGGTTTTTTCTACATCACTATCTATTTTCGTATTGCCTTTTTATAGTGATGTTGCCTAATTGGATGATCTTTGCGATCAGAGGCACCCTATGCAGCTTACCAGCCCTGCTGAACTTGTCGCCTTTGCGCAAGGATGCCGGGACCAATCCGCAACAGCGGTTGTGCCCTCACGCTTGATTTCAATCTGGGAAATCACCCAGTGGATCCTGCCAATGGCCCCGGAACATCTGCGCCGGGTGCTGGCTGCTGAGCCGCATTTACCGCAAGGGATGACCGGGACAGAAGGTGGCACACGTTGGTTCACCCCGGCCGATGTCGCGGCCCTGCGTCGGCATTTCACCACCGGGCCACGGGGGCGGCGCTATCTTGCGAACAGGCCTGCGGGCAGTCAGGCGGCAGTTGTCGCTCTGGCCGGACCACAAGGGGCGAGCGGGCGCAGCAGCAGCCTGATTCATCTGGCAACCGCCGCAGCGTTGGCAGGGCTGCGGGTGTTGATGATTGATGCCGACCCTGCAGGCCGCTTGGCGGCGGCTTACGGGCTGCCTGCAGAGGGGGCCGGGGTGACGGCACTGCTGGGCCAGACGGCGGCTGTGCAGTTGCGCCGGTTGAACGAGGCGCGACTGGACCGGGGTGAATCCCCCCTGGCGATGGCTGAAAGCCTCGCCCGCGCTTTGGCCACACCTCTGCCCGATCTGATCCGACCGACGGTGTGGCCGGGTTTGGATCTGTTGGCAGCGGGGCCTGATCTGATGCAGGCTGATCTGCAAATCCTCAGCTGGCGGGCAGGCCTGCGCGGTTGGCAGCCCTGGCAGGCTTTGGCCGCCGGGTTGCAGACGGAAGGCTTGCGCGACCGCTATGATCTGATCCTGATCGACACCGGGCGAGGCCTGGGCTCGCTGGCTTTGGCGGCGCTGAATGCGGCCGAGATCCTTCTGGCGCCCATCCCGTTGCACAGCGATCCGCAGCACATGGCCGCCCTGAACGCGCTGGGGTCGGGTCTGACGGCTCTTGGCCAGGCTGTGGCCGATCAGCAAGCCGAGGCCGCGATGACGGCCCGCGCCTTGGGGCAACTGTTGCCGGAAGCGACCCTGCCCTGGCAACGCCTGCTTGTGCTGCCGGTGCGGGCCACGCCTGCGACAGCGGCTCAGGCAGGCGGTTTCGCGGCGAAACTTGGGGCAGCTCTGCTGCCCAACCCGCTGCCGGAACTGGCCGTCCTTGCCACGGGGCAGATGCGTAATTTCTATGACCTTGATTACCGCGATCTGGGGCGGCAAGACTACGGCCCGCTGCGACAAGCCTGCCAGGATGGCTGGACCGGCTTTGCCAGCGTTTTGCAGCAGCATTGGGCGGCGCAAGGCAAGCTGGTCTGACCCTGGCCCTGCCAATTTGCATTTTAGCCAATTGCGGCTTGGATCTTAGGTAAAGGTCGTGATCCTGCCCCGCTTTGGGCTGCACTGCCGCCCTGCCCCAGCGCGACCCTGACCCCGCTTTCTGTGGGGGTGGGGTCCACTGTGGGTTATTTTCAATTGATGCGAACCCGTAACGACGGGCCCGCAGGCTATATGGCAGGGATCACCGATCTGGCGCTGTGCGAAATGCCGGGCAGTTCCCGGGTCTTTTCGATCAGCGGCAGTCAGGGTGGCCTGCTTTGCCGCAACCCCGACAGCGCCATGGCGATCACCGCCACCCAAGCCCACCCGGCCACAGAGGCGCGTGCGAGTGCTGCAGGTCTGGAACTGGTCTACATCGGCGGGCGGGCGGCCTTGCTGCGCTTTGGCACTGGTGCTGGGTTACAAGCCAACTGGCTCGGGTCGACCGGCGAGGTTGGCACAAGCTTTGCATTGCCCATCGCCCCCTCGGGCACGATTTTGGCGATCAAGGCCGTGGCGATCAAGGCCGTGGCGGGCAATAATGGCAGCACACTGATCTTCAACAGCACGTTGCAAAACCCCGGCATCACCGTCTGGCTGCGCAGCGCAGATGGCAGGGTCAGCTTTGTCCAGCAACTGATCCCACAGGGCACTCAGGCGGGTTATGACACCGTTGACCTGCAAGTGGTCAGCCGTGCCGAAGGGCGCTATCTGCTGGCGCTGTCGGCGCAGGGCAATACCTTGTCGGTCTTTGCGATCGGTGCCAACACTCAAACCCCTTTGGTGGATCTGATCGGAGCCGATGACGGGCTCTGGGTTGGGGGGCCCAGTAAACTGGCCATCGCGCAGATGGGGGGGCGTGATTTTGTGCTCTTGGGGGCCTCAGGCAGTTCGTCAATCACGGTTCTGGAACTGGGGGCGTCTGGCCGATTGCAGGTGATCGACCAGGTTCTGGACGATCTGACAACCCGGTTTCAGGGTGTCACGGTGCTGGAGACCGCCACAGTCAACGGTCAGGTCTTTGTGGTGGCGGGTGGCGGCGATGACGGGCTGAGCCTGTTTGCCTTGCTGCCAAGCGGGCGGTTGGTGCATCTGGAAAGCATCGCGGACGCAACGGGTGGCACATTGGAAAACGTCTCGGCACTGACCCTGCGCGTCAGTGCCGCCGGGCTGGATGTCTTTGTCGCGGGCCTCGGCGCGGCGGGCGTCAGCCAGTTTCACCTTGATCTGGGCAGTATCACCGCGCCGCAGATCGCAAATGACCTGGGCCAAAAGCTGCAAGGTGGCGCGGGCAGCGACCTTTTGATGGGCGGCGACGGTGCGGATCAGCTCTATGGCGGTGCGGGAGCGGATATCCTGTTCGATGGTGGCGGGGCAGATCAGCTTTACGGCGGCACAGGAGCGGATGTTTTCGTGATCCAGCCCGACGGGCTACGCGATGAGCTGCGCGATTTCGAGCCTGGGATTGACCGGCTGGATCTGACTGCGCTGGGGCGGATCTACAGTCGTGATGCGATAGAGTTCATCGCCATGACAGGCGGAATCCTGCTGCGGGTGGCGGGGGAAGACATCGCTCTTTACGCCGCCGATGGTAAGGTGATCGGCCCCGGTCAGCTGACAGACGCCGATCTTTTCGGCCCGGGCCACACTCAGCCCATCGTACAACCGGACACACCGCGCACAGCTTATGGCACCAACCTGTCCGAGATGTTCGTCGGTCGCGGTGGTAATGACACCTTATTGGGCGGGGCGGGCAATGACCTGCTGGATGGGGCGGGCGGCAATGATTGGCTGTTGGGCGGCTGGGACAATGATCAGCTTTTGGGCCGCGATGGCGATGATACCTTGTGGAGCGGTTCAGGCAACGACACCTGCTTTGGCGGTCAGGGCGCGGATGTGCTGTACGGCGAATTGGGCGATGATGCCCTTTGGGGGCGTGAAGGGAACGACCTGGTCTGGGGCAATTTGGGCAACGATTTATTGGCTGGGGAAGCGGGCAACGATACACTTTGGGGCGGTAATGGCAACGACACGCTGTGGGGGGGCGATGGCTGGGATGCCTTGCGCGGGGAATGGGGGGAGGATCAGCTTTGCGGCGCTGCGGGTGATGACTTGCTGGCGGGGGGCGAGGGGAATGATTGGCTGTGGGGCAATGATGGATCGGACCGGCTGGAGGGGGATCTGGGCAATGATCTGATGCAGGGCGGCGATGGCGATGATTTGCTGCTGGGCAGCCTTGGCGATGATACGCTGCTGGGTGGGCGCGGTTCTGACCGGCTTGTCGGCGGGCCGGGGCGCAATGTGCTGACGGGAGGAGAGAATGCGGACGCATTCGTATTCAACGTTGCCGCCGGTGGTCTGCATCGGGTGACGGATTTCCACCCCGAGGATCGGGTCGAATTGCAGGGCTTTGGCTATGGCTCCTTTGCGGCGGTGCAGGCGCATCTGAGCCAAAGCGGTGCTGCGGTGATCTTTGCCGACAAGGGGCTGGAGATCATATTCGACTCGATGACGCTGGCGCAATTTCAGGCCGATGATTTCGGCTTTTAGCCGCGGCCTGTTACCGTTTTTCCTTGGTCGCGAACCCGCCGGATTTGTGCCAGGCCCAGGCATCGCCGATCATCTGCGGCAGGGTGGATCGCCGGGGCTGCCAGCCCAGTTCCTCGGTCGCGCGGCGGCTGCCGGACACCAGTTTGGTC
>CAMFLG010000016.1 GCA_945957495.1 uncultured Pseudorhodobacter sp.
GTACCAGTATCGCTTTACACCCGCCCTTTCACGGGCTAAACGCGGCGTTTTCCAAATTGGGGGCGGCTATGCAGCTATATTGCGGGATCGACTTTGGCACCTCGAATTCCACCGTCTCGCTGGCCGACGATACCCGCGCCTGGCTGATCGCGCTGGAGGGCGAGGCGGTCACGCTGCCCTCGGCGGTGTTCTGGGAAACCGACGGCTCTGCCCCGGAATTCGGCCGCGCCGCGATTGCCGCCTATATGCGCGGCGATGACGGGCGGCTGATGCGCGGGCTGAAAAGCACGCTCGGCTCCGGCCTGATTGACGAACGTACCGCCATCGGATCGCGCGCCGTCAGCTTCAAGGACGTGCTGGCCCGGTTCTTTCGCCACATGACCGACCAGTTGCGCGCACAGGCCAAGGGGGCCGACCGCGTGGTGCTGGGCCGCCCGGTGCATTTCGTGGACGACGACGACAGTGCCGACGCCAAGGCGCAGGCCGTGCTGGAAGACATCGCCCGCGCGCAAGGCTTCCGCGAGGTGGCGTTTCAATACGAACCCATCGCGGCGGCGCTGCATTACGAACAGGGGATCGCCCGTGAAGAGCTGGTGCTGATCGTCGATATCGGCGGCGGCACGTCAGACTTTTCCATCGTGCGCGTCTCGCCCGAACGGGCGCGCGCGGCGGATCGGGCGGGGGATATTCTGGCCAATGACGGCATAAGGGTGGGTGGCACCGATTTCGACCGGCTTCTGAGCCTGGCCGAGGTGATGCCGCTGCTGGGTTACAAGGCCACCACGCGGGGCGGCCATGGGCTGATGCCGAACCACTACTACCTTGATCTGGCGACCTGGCACCGGATCAACGCGGTTTACACCCAACGGACCCTGACCGATCTGAAGGCGCTGCGGGCCGAGGCGGACCGGCCGGAACTGATCGACCGGATGATGAAGGTGGTCAGCGGTCGGCACGGTCATGCGCTGGCCATGGCGGTAGAGGCCGCGAAGATCGCGCTGTCGGATCAGGACTTTGCGCGGCTGAACCTGTCGGCGTTCTCCGGTGGGCCAAATCCGATGGTCAGCCGCGAGAAGTTCGAGCAGGCCGTTGCGGCACCCGTGCAGCGGATCGCCGACCGGATTGCTGCGGTGCTGGCACAGGCGGGGCTGCGGTCGGATCAGATTGGCACGGTCTTCATGACCGGCGGGTCCAGTGGGCTGCCGGTGCTGCGGACTTGCGTAGGCGCTGCGCTGCCGGGGGTTGCCATTGCCACCGGGGACATGCTGGGATCGGTTGGCACCGGGCTTGCATTGGACGCGCGGCGCAAATTTGCCTGAAGGGGGATGGCATGGGGATCAAGGCCGCGATTGAGGCGTTTCTGCCCGAGGTAATCGGCTGGCGGCAGGATTTTCACCGCCACCCGGAACTGGGGTTCGAGGTGCATCGCACCGCCGCGCGGGTGGCGGAACTGCTGCGGGGCTTTGGCTGCGATGTGGTGGAAACTGGGATTGGCCGGTCTGGCGTGGTTGCCGTGATCCATGGGCGGACGCAGGGGCGCGGCATTGGCCTGCGCGCCGATATGGATGCCTTGCCGATTTTTGAGGTCACGGGGCTTGCCCATGCCAGCACCGTGCATGGAAAGATGCATGCCTGCGGCCATGACGGCCACACCGCGATGGGCCTTGCGGCGGCGAAATATCTGGCGATGTCGCGCGATTTTGCGGGCCGCGCCGTGATGATCTTTCAACCCGCCGAGGAAGATGGCGGCGGCGCGCACGCGATGATCGCCGATGGCCTGATGGATCGCTTTGGCGTTGATGAGGTTTATGGGCTGCACAACATCCCCGGGCTGGACGTGGGTGCCTTTGCGACCCGGCCCGGGCCGATCATGGCGGCGGCGGACATGTTCCGCCTGATCCTGACCGGGCGCGGCGGCCATGCGGCGCAACCGCATCTGGCCTTGGACACCACCATGATCGCAGGTCAGGTTCTGGTGGCGTTGCAAAGCATCGTTGCCCGCAATGTCGATCCGCTGAAACCTGCCGTTCTGACCGTGGCGACGCTGGCGACCGAAGGGGCGGGGGCCTGTGTCATTCCGGGTCGGGTGGTGATGACCGGCACAGCGCGGTCGTTCGAGCCGCAGGTGCAAGACCTGCTGGAGGCGCGGCTGACCGAAGTTGTGACGGGAATTGCGGCGGCGCATGGCGGCGCGGCAGAGGTGGAATATCTGCGCGACGCGCCCGCGACGGTGAATGCGCCTGCCCAGACCGGCTATGCGCTGGCCGTGGCGCAGGAGATTTCTGCTTCGGTGGATGGGGATGTGACCCCGGTGATGGTGTCAGAAGATTTCTCTGACATGCTGAACGCGCGGCCCGGCGCCTTCATGTTCATCGGCAATGGCAACAGCGCCCTGCTGCACCATCCGGAATACGAATTCAACGACGCGGCAATCCCCTATGGCGCGGCCTGGCTGGCGGGGATGGTGGTGGCGCGCGGCTGAAACCGCTTGCGGCGGGCGGTGGTTTGCGGAAATCATACCGCAAAGGAGAGCCATCATGCCCGTCAAGAACCGCTTTGCCGAAATGCTGCCCGAACTGGCCGAAATCCGGCAGGATTTCCACGAACACCCCGAACTGTTGTTCGACGTTCACCGCACCGCCGCGCGGGTGGCAGAACTGTGCCGCGGCTACGGCTGCGATGAGGTGACGGAGGGCATTGGCCGCACCGGGGTTGTGGTGGTGATCAAGGGCAAGACCGATACCTCTGGCCGCGTCATCGGCTTGCGCGCCGATATGGATGCGCTGCCGATCATTGAACAGACGGGCGCGCCCTATGCCAGCAAGACCCCGGGCAAGATGCACGCCTGCGGCCATGACGGCCACACGACGATGCTGCTGGGCGCCGCCAAGTATCTGGCCGAGACGCGGAATTTCGATGGCACCGCCGTGCTGATCTTTCAACCAGCCGAAGAGGGCGGCGGCGGCGGGCGCGAGATGTGCGCCGATGGCATGATGGACCGCTGGGGCATTCAAGAGGTTTACGGCATGCACAACATGCCCGGCATCCCGGTGGGCCATTTTGCTATTCGCCCCGGCGCGATGATGGCGGCGGCGGATCAGTTCGAGATCACGGTGACGGGCAAGGGCGGCCATGCCGCCAAGCCGCATGACTGCATTGATACCACGGTGGTTGCGGCCCATATCATCGTGGCGCTGCAAACCATCGCCTCGCGCGGGGTGGATCCGCTGAAGCAGGTGGTGGTTTCGGTCTGCACCGTGGCCACGGATTCGACGGCGCACAACGTTATTCCGCAGGTGGTCAAGATGAAGGGCACCGTGCGCACGATGGATTTCGCCGTGCAGGATTATGTCGAGCGCCGGGTGAAAGAGATCGCCGAAGGCACCGCGCTGGCCTTGGGGGCGAAGGCGGTTGTCGATTACAGTCGGGGCTATCCGGTGACGATGAATACCCCGGAAAACACTGAATTTGCTGCAGAAGTGGCGCAGGCGGTGTCTGGTAACGTTGACACCGACACGGCGCCGTTGATGGGGGCAGAGGATTTCAGCTTCATGCTGCTGGAACGCCCCGGCGCCTATATCTTTGTCGGCAACGGCGACACGGCGATGGTGCATCATCCGGCCTATAACTTTGATGACAACGTGATCCCGTTCGGATCAAGTTGGTATGCCGGGATGGTCGAGACGCGGATGCCTGCCGCATAAGCGGCCTGTTATGGCGGTGGGGCAGCACCGCTTGGACGGGGCGATGCTGCGCTTGAAGTCTTGGAATGCCGGGTATGTTTTACGTATGCTTTGCGTATGCCAAATGTATGCCAAACGTGCATACGTTTGCGGGCCAAAGTGGGGGTGCCTTGATCTTTGCAGGGCGGGGATCGGGCGTGCTTCCCGGCCTATGCCCCCCGTCTTGCAAGGCTGGTAAAACCAAAAGACACCGACCCACGCGCCGCCGCTTGTCAGCAAAGCCATGGCGACGGTGGCGGGTGCCCTACTTGTGCCGCAGTTGAACGATTTGTTCAGAATTAGCGTGGCAGACTTGCGGCGAATCAAGGACGGGCGAAGAATCGGGTCGTAAGGTCGGTCTGTCATGACGTTCGAAACCCCGGCATCGGCCCTGTGCCAGACCGCCGGAACAGAAGGGGATGAGGGATGAATTTGCGCTCTGTTCGGAAGGTGCTGTCGGCGGTTTGCGCGGCAGCCTTGTTGACCGGGACGGTCGCCGATGCGTGCACCGGGATCGAACTGATTGCGGAGGATGGCACGGTCATCCATGCCCGCACTCTGGAATTTGGCACCGATCTGCAGTCGGAAATTGTTATGATCCCAAGGGGATACAAGCGCGTTGGCACCACGCCGGATGGCAAGCCGGGGCTGACCTCGGTGGCGAAGTACGCGTCGGTCGGCATGAACGGCGCGGGGCTGGATGTGCTGGTAGATGGGGTCAACGAAAAGGGTCTTGCTGTGGGCCTGTTCTATTTCCCCGGTTCGGCCGGTTACATGCCCTACACCGAGGCGGATGCGGGCAAGACCCTGGCGGCATGGGAACTTGGCTCTTGGCTGCTGGAAAACTTTGCCAACACCGAAGAGGTGCGCCAGAACATCGGCGCTGTCGTCGTGCCGGAGGTGGTGCTGAAGGCCTGGGGCTTTGCGCCGGAGGTGCATTTTGTGGTGCGCGACACCACCGGCACCAGCATTGTGATCGAGGTGGTGGGTGGCGAAATCAAGGTACATGACGCCCCTTTGGGGGTTGTGACCAATTCGCCGACCTATGATTGGCACATGGCTAACCTTAACAATTACCTGAACTTTTCGATGACGAATGCGCCGCCGGTCAAACTGGACGGTGTCACGATCAGCGGCTTTGGCATGGGCACCGGCATGCTTGGCCTGCCGGGTGATTTTACCCCGCCGTCGCGGTTTGTGCGCGCCGTTGCCTTTACCCAATCGGCGCTGCCGTCGGCGAACGGGCATGATGCCGTGCTGAACGCGTTCCACATCCTGAACAACTTCGATATCCCGATGGGGTCGGCGCGTGACGGCCAGAAGGACGCCAATGGCAATATTCAGGCGGATTATACGCTGTGGACCAGTGCCGTCGATCTGACGACGCGGCAATATTATTTCCGTACGCATGAGAACAGCCAGATCCGGGTGGTGGACCTGATGAAGATGGATCTGGATTCGCCTGAGATCATCAAGATGCCGATCACAAGCCCGGAGGTGATCGCGCCCTTCGCGCCCTGAATTGGGGGAATTCCGTGATTGAGTGGTGCAGGGATGCGCGATAGTGTTCTTGCACCGATACATCGTGGAGTTGAGAGTGTGATCAAGAAAAACGTGTCGAAACTGCGGGTTACGCTTTTGGCGTTGGCCGCACTGACGTGGCATCAGGCGGCGGCGGCCCAGACGATTCCAGTGACGGTGGAGTTCTGGCCGGTGGAACTGTCCTGGACGGGGCAGTTCGCGCAGACCACCTATAAGGGGCTTTGGACTGGGTATCTGGACAAGTCGGGCGTGCTGGTTGTTTGTGGCGCCGGGCAATTGCTGGACGCCTCGCGCGCTATGCCGACGCAGAAGTGGATGGAGTCGGTCTATGTTCAGCTGGGTGAGCGCAAGGTTCTGAAAGACATCAGCTTTTTCACCAAGGTGAAATCGTCGGAGCCGTTGATCAAGGCGCAGGCGACGTGCAGATCCACCGGGAAAAAGCCACAGAAGGGCGAAACCACGATGGGGATGGGATGGCCGCCGGGACAGGCGCGGTTCTGACCGGCTGATGCGCCCGCGGGCCGATCGGGTTGGCGGGCGGTGCGGCAAAGGGAAAGGGCAGTGATGATTGCAGCGGTTCTGGTGGCGGCGATAGCGGCGCTGCATGTGTATATTCTGGTGATGGAGATGTTCCTTTGGGAGCATCCCCGCACACGGAAAGCCTTTGGCACGGCGGAAGATTTTGCACGGCAGACCAAGGTGTTGGCGGGCAATCAGGGGCTGTATAACGGGTTTCTTGCGGCCGGATTGTTCTGGGCGCTGGGGCAGGGCGTGGCGGGCGAGGGGCGGGCGGTGGCGCTGTTCTTTCTGGCTTGCGTGTTGATCGCCGGGGTTTACGGCGCGGCGACAGCCTCTCGCCGGATCCTGTTTGTGCAGGCGGTGCCAGCCGCAGTTGCGCTGGTGGCGGTGTGGCTGGGATGGTGAAGGCTCGGGGCCGGGAAATCGGGTATGTTTACTGTATGCCAAACGTATGCCTGACGGTCATACGCTTGCACTCGCGGGGAGTCCGTGCGGAAGGGCTGGTTTAGCCCCCCGTGTGGCTCATGTGCCGGGTCATCTGGCCTTTCACGACCTGACGCGAATAGTCGAAATCATGGCCCTTGGGTTTGCGGGCGATGGCGGCGCGGATGGCTTGGCGGAGCTGCGCATCGTCGGGGCTGGCGCGCAGGGGCGCGCGCAGGTCGGCCATGTCTTCCTGACCGAGGCACATGTAAAGCTCTCCGGTGCAGGTCAGGCGGACGCGGTTACAGCTTTCGCAGAAGTTGTGGGTCAGGGGGGTGATGAAGCCGATGCGCTGGCCCGTCTCGGCCAGCCGCACATAGCGGGCTGGGCCGCCGGTGCGGTCGGGCAGGTCGGTCAGGGTGTAGCGGCTGGCCAGTTGCGCGCGCAGGTCTTTCAGGGGCCAGTATTGATCGACGCGCTGCGCCTCGCCCATGTCGCCCATCGGCATGACCTCGATGAAGGTCAGATCAAAGCCCTGACGGGCGCACCAGTCGGTGAGGGTGAAAAGCTCTTCCTCGTTGAAGCCTTTCAGGGCGACAGTGTTGATCTTGATCTTCAGCCCGGCCTCTTGCGCGGCGGCGATGCCGTCCAACACCTGCGCCAGGCGGCCCCAGCGGGTGATTTCGGCGAATTTCTGATCATCCAAGGTATCAAGCGAGACGTTGATGCGTTTGACCCCGACCGCCGCCAGATCGGCCGCGTATTTGCGCAGTTGCGAGCCGTTGGTGGTCAGCGTCAGTTCTTTCAGCGCGCCGGTTTCAAGATGCCGCGCCATGCCCTGAAAGAAAGTCATGATGCCCTTGCGCACCAAAGGTTCGCCGCCGGTAATGCGCAGCTTTTCGACGCCCAGACCGACGAAGGTGGAGCAGAGGCGATCCAGCTCCTCCAGCGTCAGCAGTTCCGCCTTGGGCAGGAAGGTCATGTGTTCGGTCATGCAGTAGGTGCAGCGGAAATCGCAGCGGTCGGTGACCGAGACGCGCAGGTAAGAGATTGCGCGGGCGAAGGGGTCGATGAGGGGGGCCAATGTCATGCCTGTAAATTAGGCGCGCGGGGCAGAAGGGGCAAGGGCGAAGAGGGTGGGTTGCCGCAAAGGTGTGGCGTGCCTATCTTGGGGCGATGAAACAGACAGTTTGCGCCCTGGTGGCGGTGATGCTGGCCCTTGCGGGCTGTGATGCGGTTCAGACGGGCAAGCCCGTTGCGGCACCGGCGGCGGCGGTGCCGGTTTCGACCGCGCCCTTGGGGGTTGGCAAATCTGCGGCGGCACTGGACAGCACGACGGCGGCGGAGAAGGCTGCGGCGCGGGCAGCACCCAAGGCGGGGTCGCATGTGCTGGGCAAGGCGGTGGTGGCGCTTGGCAATCCGGCAGAGCAGGGGTTCTGGGTGAAATCCGCGCAGATCGTGGTGCCGGGCAAGGGCCATGTGGTGACGGAAACCGGCGCCTCGATTGCGGTTGACCTGCTGCCCGGAACCGGGGCTGCGCAACTGTCGCTGGCGGCGTTCCGGGCGCTGGGGTTGGGGCTGACCGATCTGCCGGAGGTGACGATCTACGCCGAGTGAGGGGGCCTGCCCCGGCGTTGTCGGGGGCTTCACGCCCCCGCGCTCGCGTTGCTCGCTGCCCCCGTGGAGTATTTGCGCCAATGTGAAGCAAATTTTAGATATATTTTAGCGGATTGAGGCCGGAGGGGCGTTTCGGCCTAAAGGTATTGCGCGGCCTCTTTGCGGGCGAAGGGTTTCATCCGGTCGCCATGCGCGGCTAGGAAATCGGCCGTGCGGGCGGGATCGTGTTTCGACAGATCGCGCAGCCACCAGGCAACGGCCTTCTGGATGAACCAATCCTTGTCGTCGATATAGGTGGCGGCCCAGCCGAGGACGCGGTCGCGGATTTCCAGCTCGAACGGTTTGGGGAAATTCTGCTTGGTGAAGGGCAGGGTGGCGACCAGGGCGGCGCGGCGGGTCCACATGTTTTCGTGGGTGGTCCAGGTTTCGACGGTGTCGATGCGGGTGGGGTCGGCGGTGATGCGCTTTTGCGCCGCGATGCAGACGTGATCGGCGATGGCCCAGGCGTCGAACTGCGGCACCCAGCGGCAGATCAGATCCCAGGCGGTGGTATCATCGGGTTTCAGGCGGGCTTGGGTCAGCAGTTTGGCGGCGGCAACGCGGGCCTCGTGGATGTTGGTATCCCACAGGTCAGAGGCGAGGTGAATGCGGTCGTCCAGCGTGCAGTCGGCGCGCCATTGATCGGTGAGTTCTTCGATCTGCGGCACGCGCAGGCCAAGGTAGGGGCGATCGACCTTGTGATAGGCGCGGGCCTCGACCGCCTTTTGCGGATCGGCGGCGGCGTGGAGTTGGGTGAGGGCGGTTTCAATGTTCACAGGTTGGCCTCGATGCCGGTGGGGGCGCCGTCGATGGTTTCGGCGTTGCGGTCAGACCAGTAATCGCGCAGGCCTTCGGGGCCTTTGGTTTCGGCCCAAGTGCGCAGGGTGGGGCGTTCGCCAGCCGGGTCCATATAGGGGACGGCGTAGCCGCAGGAGCTTTGCGTCAGGGTGATGGAAACATCTATGATCTGGCGCAGGCCGGGAAGTGGCGGCAGCAGGGCTGCAAGGGCGGCCCAGTCGGGGCTGTTATGATGGTGTGCAGTGGCGGTGCCATAGGCGCGCAGGATCAGCGGCCGTTTGCCAAAGCCGCACCACATCAGGGTGATGCGGGGATCGGCGGCCAGATGCGCGGCAGTCTCGTTGCCTGATCCGGTGGCATTGGCCCAAAGGATCCGGTTGGGGGACAGCACGCGCAGGCTGTCCATTCCCTTTGGCGACAGGTTCACATGCGCGCCGGGCGGGGCGGCTGTGGCGACAAAGAAAATCTGTTGCTCGGCGATGAATCCGATCTGATCGTCTTGCAGGGCGTCGTAGCGTTTTCCCATCATTCCACCGTGACAGATTTGGCAAGGTTGCGCGGCTGATCGACATCGGTGCCTTTGGCAATGGCGGTGTGATAGGCCAGAAGCTGCGCAGGCAGGGCGTAGAGGATCGGGGCGAAGGTGGGCGAAACCTCGGGCATGGTGAGGGTGCGCCAGACGTCCATGCCCGCCTCAGCCACGCCTTCGGCGTCGGAGATCAGCAGGACTTTGCCATGGCGGGCCATGACCTCTTGCATGTTGGAGACGGTTTTTTCGAACAGGTGATCGCGCGGCGCCAGAACGATGACGGGGACGCGGTTGTCGATCAGGGCGATGGGGCCGTGTTTCAGTTCACCTGATGCATAACCTTCGGCGTGGATGTAGCTGATTTCCTTGAGTTTCAGCGCGCCTTCCAGGGCAAGCGGGAACATCGCGCCCCGGCCCAGGAACAGCACATCCTGCGCCTCTGACAGCTCTTCGGCGATGGTGGCGATGGTGGGGGAAAGTGCCAGGGCGTGGTTCATCAGGCCCGGGAGTGCGGCAAGGTCGGCAAGGTGGCGGGCAAGGCCTGCCGCATCAAGGCGGCCGCGATCCATGGCGGCTTTCAGCGCCAGCAGGGCGAGGGTGATCAACTGGCAGGTGAAGGCCTTGGTCGAGGCGACGCCCACCTCGATCCCTGCCATGATCGGCAGGGCAAGATCGGCCTCACGCGCGATGGAGGAGGTGGGCACGTTCACCACGGCGACGATCTTGGCGACCTTTTCGCGGGTGTAGCGCAGGGCGGCCAGCGTATCGGCGGTTTCGCCCGACTGGCTGACGAACAGCGCCCATTGTTTCGGCGACAACGGCGGTTCGCGGTAGCGGAATTCCGAGGCAACGTCGATGTCGCAGGGCAGGCCTGCGATCTGTTCGAACCAGTATTTCGCGACATGGCAGGCGTATGAGGCGGTGCCGCAGGCGACCATGCTGATGCGGTCAACCCCGGTGAAATCGACGGCGGCGGGCAGATTTATGGCACCGTTCTGCACATAGCTGCGCAGGGCGTCGGCGATCACCACCGGCTGTTCGGCGATCTCTTTGGCCATGAAATGCTTGTAGCCGGCCTTTTCGATGCGGGTGCTGTCCACGGCGATGCGGGTTTCGGCGCGGTTGGCAAGGCGGTCTTGTTCGTCATAGATCGTGACGCCCTTTCGGGTGACAACGGCCCAGTCGCCTTCCTCCAGATAGGTGATGCGGTCGGTCATGGGCGCAAGGGCGATGGCGTCGGAACCTACAAACATTTCGCCCTCGCCATGGCCGATGGCCAAAGGTGAGCCTTTGCGGGCGGCGATGATCAGGTCTTGTTCGCCGTCAAACAGGAAGCAGAGCGCGAAGGCGCCGCGCAGGCGTTTCAGGGTTTTGCGGGCGGCCTCGACGGGGGTGTCACCTTGGTCGATGTAATGTCGGGCCAGCAGGGCGACGGTTTCGGTATCGGTTTCGGATTCAAACGACAGACCGGCGGCGGCGAGTTCGGCGCGCAACTCGCGGAAGTTTTCGATGATGCCGTTGTGGACCACGGCGACCGGGCCAGAGCGGTGCGGATGCGCGTTGGTGGTGGTGGCGGCACCGTGGGTGGCCCAGCGGGTGTGGCCTATGCCGGATTTCCCCGCCAGCGGTTCATGCACCAGAAGGTCGGACAGGTTCACCAGCTTGCCCACGGCGCGGCGGCGGTCCAGCCTGCCCTTGTTCACAGTGGCGATGCCTGCGGAGTCGTAGCCGCGATATTCCAGCCGCTTGAGCGCCTCGACCAGCAGGGGGGCGACTTCGTGGTTGCCAAGAACGCCAACGATTCCACACATTTACGATTTCCCTTTCGCGGCTTTTATCGCGCGAAGCTTTGCCATCAGTTTGGTGGCAAGACCCGGTTTGTTGATTTGCTTGGCCCGGCCCAAAGCCAGAGCCTCTGCAGGGACATCTTCGGTGATGACAGAGCCAGAGGCGGTCAGCGCATCGTCGCCAACCGTGACCGGGGCCACCAGCATGGTGTCTGACCCGATGAAGGCGCGTTTGCCGATGCGGGTGCGATGTTTCATCACACCGTCGTAGTTGCAGGTCACGGTGCCCGCGCCGATGTTGGTAAATTCACCGATGTCGGCATCGCCGATATAGGTCAGATGGCCGACCTTGACGCCTTCATCCAGAATGGCGTTCTTGATTTCGACGAAGTTGCCGACATGTACATCCTCGGCCAGTTCCGCGCCGGGGCGGATGCGGGCGAAGGGGCCGACGGTGGCGCCGCGGCTGATATGGCAGCCTTCCAGATGGCAGAATCCCTTGACCTCTGCCCCGGATTCGATGGTGACGCCGGGGCCGAACAGCACGTTCGGGCCGATGATTGCATCGCGGCCAATGTAGGTGTCGATGGCGAAAAACACGGTCTCGGGGGCGGTCAGGGTGACGCCGTTTTCAAGCGCCTCGGCGCGGGCGCGGGTCTGAAAGGCGGCTTCAGCCTCGGCCAATTGCGCGCGGGTGTTGACGCCAAGGGTTTCGGATTCGTCACAGGTCACGACCCCGGCGGAAAGCCCTGCCTTGCGGGCGAGTTCGACAACATCGGTCAGGTAATATTCGCCTGCGGCATTGGCATTGCCGACCTGTGCGACCAGGTCGAACAGGGTTTTGGCCGAGGCGCAGATGACGCCAGAGTTGCACAGGGTGATGGCACGCTCCGCCTCTGTCGCGTCCTTGTATTCGACGATGCGCTGCAGGTCATCGCCGGTGGCGATCAGGCGGCCATAGCGGCCGGGATCGCGGGCCTGAAAGCCAAGCACGACAACGGCATGGCGGGCGCGGGCGTCGAGCATCGCGGCCAGGGTTTCGGGGCGGATGAAGGGGGTATCGCCGTAAAGCACGATCGCCTCACCCGCCGCATCGGCCAGAAGCGGCGCGGCCTGCGCTACGGCATGGGCGGTGCCAAGCTGCGGCTCTTGGATGACCACTTCGGCAGCCTCGTCAAAGGCGGTGGCGGCGGCGGCAACCTCGTCCGCGCCATGGCCTGCGACAACGACGATGCGGGATGGTTCCAACGCGCGACCTGCGGTGAGGGCGTGGTGCAAGAGGGGGGCTGCGGCCACGGAATGCAGCACTTTCGGGCGGTCGGAGTTCATCCTTGTGCCCAGACCCGCCGCCAAAACGATCAATGAAACCGACATGCTGCCCCTTTTCTTTCTTATGCGCCCGTTTTACCCCGGATCGGCGGGGCCGCAAGGGGCGGTCTCTTCACGCAAGGTTTCAAACATGCGGATGCCCGAAGTCAGGACTGTGGTTTTCGATCTGGATGGGACGCTGGCCGATACGTCGCAGGATCTGCTGGCGGCGGCCAATGCCTGTTTTGAGGGCATGGGGCATGGCGTGGTGCTGGATGCGCGCGACACGCTGACCGCGTTTCACGGCGGGCGGGCGATGTTGCGGGCGGGGTTTGACCGGCTGGGTCTGGGCTATGACGAGGCTGACATCAGCCGGGAATATCCCAAGCTGCTGGCGGCCTATGAGGGCGGGATTGACCGGCACACCCGGCTTTACCCCGGGGCGGTGGCCGCGGTGGAGGCGCTGCTGCGGGCGGGCTATGCGACCGCGATCTGCACCAACAAGCCCGAAGATCTGGCCGAGACCTTGGTGCGGCGGCTGGGGGTGCGGGATTTGTTTGGGGCACTGGTGGGGGCGGATACGTTTCCGGTGCGCAAGCCTGACCCTTTGCCCTACCGCGCGGCGGTCGAGCGGGCGGGCGGATCGGTGGCGCGGTCAATGCTGATCGGCGATACGGATACCGACCGCAAGACCGGGCTGGCGGCGGGGGTGCCGGTGGTGTTGGTGACGTTCGGGCCGGAGGGGCGTGATATTGCGCGGTTGCAGCCAGAGGCGCTGCTGGATCATTTTGACGATCTGCCCGCGCTTGTGGCAAGGTTGCTGGCCTGACCAAGGCCAAGACACAACACGGGGGGAATGGGATGACGACCGAAGCAGAGTTTGGGGCCCCGGCGGTGTCGCGCCATGCGGTGACATTTGTGCTGATCACGGTGTTTCTGGACATGGTGGGCTTTGGCATCATCATTCCGGTGCTGCCGACGCTGATCGAACAGGTCGGGCATGTCTCCTTGGGTGAGGCGGCCAAGATCGGCGGCTGGATGGCGGCGGCCTATGCGCTGACGCAGTTTCTGTGCGGGCCGCTGGTGGGCAATCTGTCGGACCAGTTCGGGCGCAGGCCGATGCTGCTGTTGGCGATTCTGGGGCTGGGGCTGGATTTCCTGATTCAGGCCTTGGCGCCGAATTTGGAATGGCTGTTTGTCGGGCGGGTGCTGGCCGGGCTGTGCGGCGCATCCTGGGTGATTGCCAATGCCTATATTGCCGACATTACCCCACCGGAAGAGCGGGGCCGCGCCTTTGGCATCATGGGGGCGGCGTTCGGGATGGGCTTTGTAATCGGCCCGGCGATTGGCGGGCTGTTGGGGGAATTCGGCCCGCGCGTGCCGTTCTATGTGGCGGCGGCGGTTTCGGGGCTGAACCTGATCTATGGATTTTTCGTGCTGCCGGAAACGCTTGCCCCGGAAAAGCGCCGCAGGTTCGAGATTTTGCGGGCGAACCCGTTTGGCGCGCTGAAGATCTTTCGCGCCTACAAGGGTGTGTTGCCGATGTGTGTGGTGCTGTTTGCGTTCTTCTTTTTCACCTCGGTTTACCCGGCGATCTGGCCGTTCTGGGGCAAGGCGAATTTCGGCTGGTCGGAATGGATGGTCGGGGCGACGCTGGCGGTGTTCGGCGTGGTGATGGCGGGGTTTCAGGGCGGGCTGTCCGGGATTGCGGTGCGCAAGTTGGGAGAGCGCAAGGTGGTGCTGGTCGGGTTGGTGGCGGCCACGATTGCGGCCTTTGGCTATGGCATGGCGGGCAGCGTGACGGTGGTGGTGGTTCTGATGTTCATTCACGGGCCGGAGGGTTTCATCCATCCGATGCTGACAGCGCTGATGTCAAAGACCGTGCCGGAGAATGCGCAAGGCGAGTTGCAGGGCGGGCTTTCGGCGATCACCAGCATTGCGATGCTACTGGGCACGGTGTTTTCGGCGCAGGTGTTCGGGTTCTTCCTGTCCGATGCCTCGCCGCTGCCATCGCCGAATGTGGCGTTCTTTGTCGCGGGGGCGGGGCTGGTCTTGACCTTGGGGCTTTTCCTGTGGCTTGTCGGGCTGAAAGGGGATGAGGCCTGATGCAAGAACGGTTTTCGGGAAGTTTCACCCAGCAAGAGCCGATCCCCGAGGCGGGGATTGCGGCGGCGGTGGCGGTGCTGCAACATGGCCGGTTGCACCGCTATAACACTGCGCCGGGCGAAGTGGCTGAGGCGGCGCTGCTGGAGGAAGAATTCGCGGCGCTGATGGGCGCGAAATATTGTCTGGCGGTGGCCTCGGGTGGCTATGCGCTGGGGTGCGCGCTGCGCGCGGTGGGGGTGGGGCCGGGTGATGCGGTGCTGACCAACGCCTTTACGCTGGCCCCCGTGCCGGGCTCGATTGCCAGCATCGGGGCAAAGCCGGTGTTTGTGGAAGTGACCGAAGATCTGGTGCTGGATTTCGTCGATCTGGCCGTGAAGGCGCGGGCCAGTGGCGCGCGGGTGCTGATGCTGAGCCATATGCGCGGGCATCTGTGCGATATGGAGGCGCTGGGCGCGCTGTGTGCCGATCTGGGCGTGACGATCATTGAGGATTGCGCCCATACGATGGGGGCGGCCTGGAAGGGCGTTGCCTCGGGGCGGTCGGGGTTGATTGGTTGCTATTCGATGCAGACCTACAAGCACATCAACGCGGGCGAGGGCGGGTTTCTGATTTCCGACGATGCAGAGGTGATGGCGCGGGCGGTGCTGTTGTCGGGGTCTTATATGCTTTATGGCCGTCATTCCGCGGCGCCCGGACCTGAGGCGTTCGAGGCAGTGCGGATGGAAACCCCGAACATTTCGGGCCGGATGGACAATCTGCGCGCGGCGATCCTGCGGCCGCAACTGCCGTTACTGGCAGACCGGGTGGCGCGCTGGGAGGCGCGGTATCGTGCGCTGGAGGCGGGGTTGCAGGATACGCCGGGGCTGCGGTTGGTGGCGCGGCCCGCCGAGGAAACCTTTGTCGGATCGTCGTTCCAGTTCCTGCTGCCGGGATGGTCGCCTGCCCGCATCGGCGCGTTCCTGACGCGGACCCTGGCGCGGGGGGTTGAATTGAAATGGTTCGGCGCCGCGCAACCTGCGGCCTTTACCAGCCGCTATCAGCATTGGGCCTATGCCGAGCCGCAATCCCTGCCGCAGACCGACCGGATTCTGGCCGGGCTGGTGGATATGCGGGTGCCGCTTACCTTCTCGGTGGAGGACTGCGCGCAGATCGCGCGCATCATCCGGTCGGAAGTGCTGGCGGTGGGGCAGGGGCCAGAGCCGGAGGCGGCGGAGCTGCCGGTCATTCAGTAGCCGATGCGCCGGATGGGCAATATTGCCCACCATACGGGTCAGGGCTGGGCTGCGGCCTGATACAAGGGCACCGATGAGATCGACATTTTCGCCGAACCATCGGTCAGCTCGGTGGCATGGGTCAGGTAGATCAGCACCTGATTTTTCTGGTCATAAATCCGCGTCACGTTCAGCGATTTGAAGATCAGCGAGCGGCTTTCCGAAAACACATCCTCACCGCCTTCGTCCGTTGATATCCTGCCGATCTTGATCGGGCCGGTCTGGCGACAGGCGATCGAGGCGTTGGACGGGTCTTCGAACCAGTTGCCTTTCGAAAGCCGGTCCCACATGGAGCGTTCGAAATAAGAAA
This sequence comes from uncultured Pseudorhodobacter sp., assembly GCA_945957495.1. Taxonomy (GTDB): domain Bacteria; phylum Pseudomonadota; class Alphaproteobacteria; order Rhodobacterales; family Rhodobacteraceae; genus Cypionkella. Next base: position 15,972 of record CAMFLG010000016.1, read on the forward strand.
TATGGCAGGTGACACCTTCGACCTTGGGGTCGGCAAAAGCCTCGATGATGATGTCATTTCCGACCCAATCGACGCCGACTCGGCCCACCTCTTCGGCGGGGGCAGCGACGGGCAGCAACAGGAGCAGGGCGGCGGCAAGGACGGTGCGCATCAAAGGGCCTTTCAGGGCGTTCGTGATGAATTACATGGGATTGCGCCGCGGGCTTGGCAAGGGCCGGGGCGGCGCGGGTATTTCCCTAGTAAAACTGTCGGAAAATAACAGCGAAATTCCAAGCACTTGGCCCCGCGACAAGCGATCTTTTCGCACTGGCTTTGGTTGACCCCGCGCGGGGCGCGGAGTAAACGAACCAAGAGTGCGCCGGGTTTGCACCCGCAGCATATGTGTTGCCAGCAGAAGGAGCCTTACGTGGACCATCTTCTTCGTGAGTATCTGCCGATCCTGATTCTTCTTGCCGTCGCTGTGGGCCTGGGCCTTGTGCTGATCCTTGCCGCAGCGGTTATTGCCGTCAGAAATCCTGACCCGGAAAAAGTTTCTGCCTACGAATGCGGCTTTAACGCCTTTGACGATGCGCGGATGAAGTTCGACGTGCGGTTCTACCTTGTGTCGATCCTGTTCATCATCTTCGATCTGGAGGTGGCCTTCCTGTTCCCTTGGGCGGTGGCCTTTGGCCAAATCAGCATGGTGGGGTTCTGGTCGATGATGGTGTTCCTGGCGGTGCTGACGGTGGGCTTTGCCTATGAATGGAAGAAGGGGGCCTTGGAATGGGCGTGATGACGGGTGCCAACACGGCCGGGCCTGATATGGAAGTCGCCACGCAGGCGCTGAACTCAGAACTTGCGGACAAGGGGTTTCTGCTGACCTCGACCGAGGATATCATCAACTGGGCCCGCACCGGGTCGCTGCACTGGATGACCTTTGGTCTGGCTTGCTGCGCGGTAGAAATGATGCACACCGCGATGCCGCGCTATGACGCAGAACGTTACGGTTTCGCGCCGCGCGCCAGCCCGCGCCAGTCGGACGTGATGATCGTGGCAGGCACCTTGACCAACAAGATGGCCCCGGCGCTGCGCAAGGTTTATGACCAGATGCCCGAGCCGCGTTATGTGATCTCGATGGGCTCCTGTGCCAATGGCGGTGGTTACTACCACTACAGCTATTCCGTCGTGCGCGGCTGTGACCGGATCGTGCCGGTGGATATTTACGTTCCCGGCTGCCCGCCCACGGCAGAGGCTTTGCTGTACGGGATTTTGCAGTTGCAGCGGAAAGTCCGCCGCACTGGAACGCTGGTGCGGTAATGATGCGTCGCACAGCTGCCCTTGCCCTGCTGTCGTTTGTGGTGGTGTCCGGTTCCGGTTTTGCCGCGGACAACGCCGAGTTGCTGGCTTGTCTGCAGCAAAAGGTTAAGCTCGCGGATGGCAAGATATTGTCGCGTCAGCCCTATGCTGGTTCGATTGAGGTGACTGTGACAAACGACCTTTCTTGGGCTCTGAGCGGTATCTATGTAAAGCAGGTGGTGCGATCAGAAAGC
>CAMFLG010000017.1 GCA_945957495.1 uncultured Pseudorhodobacter sp.
GTTTCAGACCCATCCGTCAAGGCGGGCAGGGTCGTCGCGGCGCCCGGCGGCAGGCGAACGATGACTTCAGCCCCATGCGGGATCAGATTGCCGGTGCTGATGGTGCCGCCAGCACGGGCGACCATCTCACGCACGATGCGCAAACCCAGCCCGGTGCCGGGCAAAGGGCCGGGTTTGGCGTAGGCTGCGCGCAGCGGTTGCTTGACCAACAGCGCAGGCGGAAAACCCGGGCCGTCATCCTGAACGCTGATCTGCAACAAAGACTTGGCCGTCATCCGCATATCGCAGATCACGTTTCCACCGATGGCATATTTCAGGGCATTGCCCAGCAGATTGGACAGAATGCGTTCGATCATCGCAGGATCCAGCGCCAGCAAGGGCGGCAGATCGGGGCTTGCGTGCAGTGTGAAACGGGTGCCAACTGCCTGCGCACGGCCGGTCCACCGCAGGCGCAGGCTTTCCAGGAACCGTTCGGTACGGATGGTCAAAGGTTGATCGTCATATGGACCGGCCTCGCCCAGCAGCAAGGTCATCGTCTTTTCCAGCAACAGCGCAAGCGCCTCACAGGCCGCCCGGCTGCGCGCGATCTGGGCCCGCGGCGCGGCGGGCAGTTCGGTGCCGTCCACCAACCGCAACCCGCCCATGACTTCTGACAGCGCCGCGCGCAGATCGTGGCCCAGCAGCATCAAGGCGGGCGCATCGCGCGGGTCCACCTCGGGCAATGCCGCTATGACCGGATCTGTCGGCATGGCACGGGTCATTCCAGCCAATCCGATCGTTCTGCGGGGGAAGGAACCGTTAGGTTTGCCGGGTTTTTTCGGAACTGCATCCGCCGATGGTTACGCCACAAGACGAGGTTGTCCAGTCGCCTTGTGGTATGTCGCGCGCTTCCCTAGCCTTTCGCGTAGCCTAGGGTCTGCAGGGCGACCTTGATTTCATCCAGAATGGCCGGATCGTCGATTGTGGCGGGCATTTTCCATTCGACGTTGTCGGCAATTTTCACCATCGTCGCCCGCAAGATCTTGCCCGATCTGGTCTTGGGCAGGCGATCCACCACAACGGCGCGTTTGAAATCCGCCACCGGGCCGATCTTTTCGCGCATCAGTTGCACACATTCCTTGACCACATCGGCACTGGCGCGCGCGGAGCCCTTGTTCAGGCAAAGGAAGCCAACTGGGCTTTGGCCCTTCAACTCATCCGACACACCGATCACGGCACATTCGGCCACGTCCTTGTGCCCGGACAGAACCTCTTCCATCGCACCGGTTGAAAGGCGGTGGCCCGCGACGTTGATCACATCATCCGTGCGCGCCATGATGTAAAGATAGCCGTCTTCATCGACAAAACCCGCATCCCCGGTTTCGTAAAAGCCCGGGAAATGCGAAAGATAGCTTTTCTTGAACCGCTCTTCGGCGTTCCACAAGGTCGGCAACGTGCCGGGGGGCAGGGGCAGTTTGATCGCAATCGCGCCCAACTGGCCGGGGGCAACCGGGTGGCCGCCTTCGTCCAGCACCTGCACATCAAAGCCCGGCATTGCGACGGATGGGCTGCCGATCTTGACCGGCAAAGCCTCGATCCCCATCGGGTTCGCGGCGATGGCCCAGCCGGTTTCGGTTTGCCACCAATGGTCGATCACTGGCACACCGACATGGCGCTGCGCCCACAGGATCGTGTCGGGGTCCGCGCGCTCGCCCGCCAGATACAGCGCCTTCAGACGCTTGAGGTTGTAGTCCTGCACCAACGCGCCTTCGGGGTCGTCGCGCTTGATGGCGCGCAGGGCGGTGGGGGCGGTGAAAAAGCTTTTCACTTTGTTCTCGGCAATGATGCGCCAGAAGGTGCCCGCATCCGGCGTGCCGACTGGCTTGCCCTCGAACACAATCGTCGTGCAGCCCGCAATCAGCGGTGCATAGCAGATGTAGGAATGGCCAACGACCCAGCCCACGTCCGACGCTGCCCAGAACACATCGCCCGGGTCGCAGTCATAAATCGCCCGCATCGTCCAGTTCAGGGCAACCAGATGCCCGGCGGTGGGGCGAACTACACCCTTCGGCGCGCCCGTGGTGCCCGAGGTGTACAGGATATAGGCCGGATGATCGCCCGAAACCGGCACGCATTCCGCCGGGGCCACGCCATATTGGAACGTGTGCCAGGCCACATCGCGCCCTTCGATCAGCTTGGCCACTTCCTGTTCGCGCTGCAGGATCACGCAGAAACTGGGCTTGTGGCTGGCCATGTCGATGGCGGCATCCAGAAGCGGCTTGTAATGCACGATCCGGTTGGGTTCGATGCCGCAAGACGCCGCGATGATCGCTTTGGGGGTGCAGTCGTCAATGCGGACGGCCAGTTCGTTGGCCGCAAACCCGCCAAACACAACCGAATGGATCGCACCCAGCCGGGCACAGGCCAGCATCGCCTCCAGCGCCTCGGGCACCATCGGCATATAGATGATGACGCGATCACCCTTTTCGACGCCCTTGGCCCGAAGCGCACCCGCCAGCGAGGCGACGCGGCTTTGCAATTCCTTGTAGGTGATGCCCTTTTTCAGATGCGTGACCGGGCTTTCGTGAATGATCGCCAGTTGCGCCCCGCGCCCGGCTTCGACATGGCGGTCAACGGCGTTCCAGCAGGTGTTGACCTGCGCATCGGTGAACCATTCGTAAAGGGGCGCCTTGGAATCGTTGAGCGCGCGCGTCGGAGCCTTGACCCAATCAACCCCGCCTGCCGCCTCCATCCAGAAGCGTTCCGGGTCGGCCTGCCAGCCCTCATAGACCTCACGATATCCCATTAGGTGCCTCCCTCAAAGCTGGGGTAGTGTTATGCAAATGCCGCCGAGTCGCGCAACGTTCTTGCAGGGGCTGCCACGCCTCTGCGACAAAAAGTTTGCATAAATGGCAGCGATACCTGCGCAAATTTTTGCAAACTGCGCTGGAATTTTATGAAAACCGTGAATTCCAGAAAAATTTGCAAAGTTTTGTCGACGACTTTGCGAAGTTGCTGCAGGCGGTGGTGCGTGCAATCGCCTGACCTGCAGCCATCTATGGCCCTAAAGGAAGAATGCTGCCCATCGGGCGAATTGACTTCGCTTGCGGCCCCAAACAGTCAGGGTCTGACCCGCCAAGCGGTGCCAGACCCTGTGCATTGCATTAGCCGTAATGCGCCACCGGCGTTCCGGCCAGGGCCGAGATGTTCAGCAGCCCGCGCGCGGTGATTGAGGGGGTGACGATATGGGCGCGGTTGCCCATGCCCATCAGGATCGGCCCAACCTCCAGCCCGCCCGCCTTGAACTTCAGCATGTTGCGCGCGGCGTTCGCCGCATCGGTATAGCCAAACACAAGGATGTTGGCCGCCCCCTGCATACGCGCCTGCGGAAAGATGCGGTGGCGCAAATCGGGGTCCAGCGCGGCATCAAGGCTCATTTCGCCTTCATATTCGAAATCAACGCTGCGCCCGTCCAGAATGGCCATCGCGGCCCGCATCCGCCGACCCGAGTCGCTGTCCAGATTGCCAAAGTTGGAATGCGAACACAGCGCGATTTTCGGCGTCACGCCAAAGCGGCGGGCATGCCGGGCCGCGCCAATCGCCGACAGTGCGATCTGCTCCGGCGTCGGGATCGGGTTGACCTGCGTATCGGCAATGAACAGCGGCCCATCCTCGTGGATCATCAGACTCAGGGCGCCCTGCGGCGACAGACCGTCGCGGCCCAGCACCTGCTCGACATAGTTCAGGTGCCACAGATATTGCCCAAAGGTGCCACAGATCATGCTATCGCCATCGCCGCGATGCACGGCGATGGCCGCAATCGCGGTGGAATTGGTCCGCATCACTGCGCGCGCAATATCGGGGGTCACGCCGCGCCGCGCCATCAGCTCGTGATAAGAGGTCCAGTAATCGCGATAGCGGTGGTCGCTTTCGGGGTTCACGATTTCAAAATCGCGGTCCGGGCGAATCGGAAGCCCCGCACGTTCACAACGGTGGGCGATGACCTCTGGGCGACCGATCAGGATTGGCTTGTCGGTCATTTCCTCCAGCATCGCGTTTGCCGCGCGCAGCACGCGTTCATCCTCGCCCTCGGCAAAGATGATCCGGCGTTCCGCCTGACGCGAGGCCTCGAACACCGGGCGCATGATCAGCGCGGATTTGAACACCGATCCGTTCAGCTTTTCGCGGTAGGCGTCCAGATCGGCAATCGGGCGTTGGGCCACGCCGGTATCCATCGCAGCCTTCGCCACGGCAGAGGCGACCACGCCGATCAGGCGCGGATCGAAGGGCTTCGGAATCAGATAGTCCGCGCCAAAGGTCAGCTGCTCGCCCTTATAGGCGGCGGCGGCCTCGGCACTGGTGGTCGCGCGCGCAAGGGCCGCAATGCCGTCAATGCAGGCCAGTTCCATTTCGGCGTTGATCGTGGTCGCCCCCACATCCAGCGCGCCACGAAAAATGAAGGGAAAACACAGGACGTTATTGACCTGATTGGGAAAATCGCTGCGCCCGGTGGCGATGATGGCATCGGGGGTCACCGCGCGCACGGCGTCGGGCAGGATTTCGGGCGTTGGATTCGCCAGCGCAAAGACAATCGGGCGCGGCGCCATTTTCTGTACCATCTCGGCGGTCAGCACACCGGGGCCGGACAGGCCAAGGAACAGGTCAGCGCCCACGATGACCTCTGCAAGCGTGGCGGCCGTGTTGCCCTGCGCATAGGCCGCCTTCTGGTCGGTCATCTGCTCTGTCCGGCCGTGGTAGACCAGCCCGGCAAGATCGCAAAGCCAGACGTTTTCACGTTTGACCCCCAGTTTCAGCAGCATGTTCAGGCAGGCGATTCCCGCCGCCCCGCCGCCGGTGGACACAACCTTGATCTGGTCAAAGCGTTTCCCGGCCACCACCATGGCATTGGTCGCTGCGGCCCCGACAACAATCGCCGTGCCGTGCTGATCGTCATGGAAAACCGGAATCTTCATCCGGGCGCGGCACAATTGTTCAACGATGAAACAATCCGGGGCCTTGATGTCTTCCAGATTGATCGCGCCAAAGGTCGGCTCCAGCGCGCAGACGATATCGGCAAGTTTGACTGGATCGGGTTCGCTCAGTTCGATGTCAAAACAGTCGATGTTGGCGAATTTCTTGAACAGAACCGCCTTGCCTTCCATCACGGGTTTTGACGCCAAAGCCCCAATGTTTCCAAGCCCCAACACCGCCGTCCCGTTGGTTACAACCGCCACCAGATTGCCGCGCGCGGTATAGCGCGAGGCTGTCGCAGGATCGGCCTTGATCTCCAGACACGCCTCGGCCACGCCGGGGGAATAGGCACGGCTTAGATCGCGGCCATTGGCCAGTGGCTTGGTTGCGCGGATCTCCAGCTTCCCGGGTTTGGGGAATTCATGGTAATCCAGCGCCGCTTGCCGCGCATTGTCGTGACGTGCTTCGTCCATCAATTCCTCCGCCCCATCCTAAAGTTCAATATTAAACCAGTTTTCCTGTAGTTCAAATAGCGCGTTTGCAGAAGCATTTGTAGTCGCATATTGTTAATCGTGCCCTGCACATCTGCGGCAAATGCATGGTGCCAGAATCCTGCGCCGTGCGCCCGTGCGCAAGCGATGAGTTGCCAGAGGCGAAAATTAAGCCTTGAAAGGTAATTTTGGGTTTGAAATGTATGGTCCGCAAGCTGAAAGCCGGGGAGGCCAGAATGACCGAAGTTCGCGCTGAAATCGTATTGCCCACAAGTGATCTACGTCAGGATTTGCCTTTCTTCACCAAGGTTCTGGGTATGCGGATGGACATGATCTACCCTGCGGACAACCCTGCGGTGGCGGTCATGTCCGGCCATGGCCTGCGCGTGCAACTCGATGCGGGCAGCACCGCCGCCCCCGGGCATTTGCGGATCCTGACCGATGATGCCAGCTTTGCTGGCGGCAAACGCGCCCTCACCTCGCCTGGCGGCACCAAAGTTGAGGTTGACGAACTGAACCCGCCCTTGGTGTTGCCCAAGACCGAACACGCCTTTGTCGTGCGGCGTTTGGCCGATCAGGCGCCTTGGGTCATCGGGCGCGCCGGGATGGAATACCGCGATCTGGTGCCGTCACGTCTGGGTGGCGCGATGATCGCCAGCCACATCCGCGTGCCGGATGGCCCGGTGCCGGATATGGTGCATTTCCACAAAGTCGGCTTTCAGTTGATCTTCTGCGTCGCAGGCTGGGTCGATGTTCTTTATGAAGATCAAGGGGATAAGCTGCGCATCCATGCCGGGGACTGTTTCATTCAGCCGCCGACCATCCGCCACAAGGTGCTGCATTCCGAAGGGGTGCAGGTGGTGGAAATCGGCGTTCCGGCCGAACATGTGACGGAAATCGACCACGAGATGAAACTGCCCACTGCCAATTTCCGCCCCGACCGCGAATGGGACGGCCAACGCTTTGTATACAGCATTGGGGCGAATGGTAGCTTTGCCCCCTTTCGCATTCCCGGCTTTGAGGCGCGCGATACCACCATCAACCAAAACACCAAGGGCGTTGCGTCGGTCATGGTGGCGCGCCCAACCGGGCAGGCAGCCCCCTGGACCAAACATGCGGGTGACATCCTGTTCACCTTTGTGATGTCGGGCGAAATGACGCTGGAAGGCGAGGGTAAGGATCCCTACCGTCTGTCGCCGGGCGACGCCTTTGTCATCCCGCCAGGCATGGCAACCCGCTATTCGCAAACGACCCCGGATTTGCAATTGCTTGAGGTCACGCTTCCCGGAAATCCGGAAACCTTGATCCTCTGATCCGTTCATCTTGGCGCAAATATCCCGGGGGTCCGGGGGCAGGGCCCCCGGGGTAGATCCACGCAGAACGCTTGCACTTCGCGCCGAAGCGGCACACACTTCCCGACCAGATGGTCAAAAACGAGGTCTAAAATGCCGCTGCTCGATGCCGCTACCCGGGTGCGGGAACGCGCCTACGCGCCCTATTCCCGCTTCAAGGTCGGGGCCGCAATCCGGTCGGTCGAAGGCAACATGCATGTCGGTTGCAACGTTGAAAACGTGGCTTATCCCGAAGGCACCTGTGCCGAGGCGGGTGCGATTGCGGCAATGATCGCGGCAGGCGATACCCGCATTGCCGAGATTTGCGTGATTGCCGACAGTCCAGAGCCTGTGCCGCCCTGCGGCGGTTGTCGGCAAAAGATCGCAGAGTTCGCCGCGCAAGAGGTGGTTGTCACCCTCTGCACCACGGATGGCAAATCCAAACAGATGACGGTCGCCGCGCTGTTGCCGGGCGTGTTCACGGCGGCGCACATGGATCGCAGCTGATGGATGCGCGCGCCATCATCGTCAAACTGCGCGACGGGGTGCAGCCCCGCGCGGAAGAGCTGCAATGGTTTGCGCAAGGCCTCGCCTCGGGTGCGGTGACGGATGCGCAGGCCGGTGCCTTTGCGATGGCGGTGCTGCTGAAAGGTCTGGGCGACGCAGGCCGCGTGGCGCTGACCCGGGCGATGCGCGACTCCGGGCATGTTCTGCAATGGGACATGCCGGGCCCGGTGCTGGACAAACACTCGACGGGTGGCATTGGCGACTGTGTTTCCCTGCTGTTGGCCCCGGCGCTTGCGGCTTGCGGTGCCTATGTGCCGATGATTTCCGGGCGCGGTTTGGGCCACACCGGCGGCACGCTGGACAAGCTGGAATCCATCCCGGGCTTTCGCACCGGCCTGCCAGAGGACCAGTTGCGCCGCCAATTGAAAGACATTCGTTGCGCCATCGTATCGGCCAGTGCCGAAATCGCACCTGCCGACCGGCGCCTTTATGCGATCCGCGATGTGACGGGCACGGTGGAATCGATAGACCTGATCACCGCCTCTATCCTGTCCAAAAAACTGGCGGCGGGGCTGGAAGCGCTTGTTCTGGATGTGAAATGCGGCTCGGGCGCCTTCATGAAAACCGCCGCGGATGCAGAGGCTTTGGCGCGTGCGCTGGTGTCCACGGCGCAAGGCGCGGGCTGCATGACCACGGCCTTGATCACCGATATGAGCCAACCACTTGCCACCGCCGCAGGCAACGCGCTGGAGGTGATTGAAGTGATGGAAACCCTGACCGGCACCTCCGTCAATTCCGCGCTTTGGGATATCACCATGGCGCTGGGGGGGGAAGCTTTGGCACTGGGTGGGCTCGCGGCCGATCCGGCGGACGGCGCGGGCCGCATCGAACAGGCGCTGCAATCGGGGGCCGCCGCCGAATGGTTCGGTCGAATGGTTGCCGCCCAGGGCGGGCCTGCCGATTTCGTCGAACGCTGGCCCGATCGGCTGCCCGCCGCAACGGTGATCCGTGAGGTTCCCAGCCCTGACGCGGGCTTTGTGCAGGCCATCGACGGTCAGGCGCTTGGCCTTGCCGTGGTGGGGCTTGGCGGTGGGCGGCAGCGCGAAGGGGATCGGCTGAACCTGTCGGTCGGGCTGTCAGATCTGGCAGGCATCGGTGAAGATATCGGCAGCGGCGACCCGCTGTGCATGGTGCATGCCGCGACCGAAGCCCAGGCAGAAGAGGCGATCCGTATGGTTCAGTCGGCCTATGTTCTGGCCGAAAGCGCACCCCAAGACCCGGACCTGATTATGAAAAGGATAGCCTGAATGCCGCGCGCCTTTCTAATCGTGATGGATTCTGTCGGCTGCGGCGGTGCGCCGGATGCGGCGGCCTTTGGCGACGCAGGTGCCAACACCCTTGGCCATATTGCCCAGGCTTGTGCGGCGGGCAAGGCAGAGGTCGGGCGCAGCGGGCCGCTGCGGATGCCCAATCTGGATGGCTTGGGTCTGGGGGCGGCAATCCACCTCGCCTCGGGCCTGAATGCCCCCGGGTTTGGGGCAACGCCGAAAGGGGTTTGGGGCGCTGCGACAGAGGTTTCAAAGGGCAAAGACACCCCTTCGGGCCATTGGGAACTTGCCGGGGTGCCGGTGCCGTGGGACTGGACCTATTTCCCCGACACCATTCCCGCCTTTCCGCCCGATCTGGTGGCGCTGGTCTGCAAACTGGCTGGCACCGAAGGGATCTTGGGCAACTGTCACGCCTCGGGCGTGCCGATCATCGAACGGCACTGCGCCGAACATCTGCGCACGGGTTGGCCGATCTGCTATACATCGGCGGATTCCGTGTTTCAGATCGCGGCCCATGAAGAGGCTTTCGGGCTGGATCGGCTGCAGAAGCTTTGTCAGGATCTGGCCCCGCATCTGCATGCGATGAAGGTCGGTCGCGTCATCGCGCGCCCCTTCACCGGCACCCCGGGCAATTTTCGCCGCACCGCCAACCGGCACGACTATGCCATCGACCCGCCTGCGCCCACCTTGCTGGAATGGGCCGCAAATGCCGGGCGCGCAACCCATGCCATTGGCAAGATTGGCGACATCTTTTCGATGAAGGGCGTGGGAAAGCTGTGGAAGGGAAAATCCGACCTTGATCTTTTCGATCATTTGGACTGCCTTCTGGGCGATGCAGAGGATGGTTCTTTGACCTTTGCCAACTTTGTTGAATTTGACAGCCTTTATGGCCATCCCCGCGATGTTGCGGGCTATGCGCGTGCGCTGGAATGGTTCGATGCCTGCACGGGGGCCTTTCTGGCGCGGATGAAACCCGGCGATCTGGCGATCTTCACCGCCGATCACGGCAACGATCCGACGTGGCACGGCACAGAACACACGCGCGAACGCGTTCCGGTGATCTGCGCCGGGGTCGGGACTGGTACAGTGGGTCTGTGCGCATTTGTCGATGTGGGCACCTCTGTTGCGGCACATCTTGGCATTCCCGCACAAGGAACGGGGCGGAGCTTTCTATGACAATCAACACATTGCCAAAAATCGAACTGCACCTTCACCTTGAGGGCGGCGCACCACCGGCCTTTATCAAGGGCCTGGCAAAGGAAAAGAAGATCGACCTTGCCGGGATTTTCAATGAGGACGGCTCTTATCGCTTTGCCGATTTCTGGGATTTTCTGAAGGTCTACGAGGCGGCCTGCACCACGCTGACCGGGCCACAGGAATTTTATCGCCTCACGCTGGCGGTGCTAGAGGAAAGCGCGGCAAGTGGCGTGATTTATAGCGAAACCTTCCTTTCCCCCGATTTCTGCGGCGGGGGCGATCTGGGGGCGTGGCGGGAATATCTGCACGCGATTGAGGAGGCGGCGGCCAAGGCCGAGGCGGATTTCGGCATCACCCTGCGCGGTATCGTCACGCCGATCCGGCATTTTGGTCCTGAAAAGGCCAAGGTAGTGGCCCGTTGTGCGGCAGAGACGGCAGGACGGTTCATCACCGGTTTTGGCATCGGCGGCGACGAGAAATCCGGGCAGCTAAAGGATTTCTCATGGTCGTTCGACATGGCGCGCGAGGCGGGATTGCGCATCACCGCCCACGCGGGTGAGTGGAAGGGCCCGGATGAGGTGCGCGCGGCGATGAACGATCTGGGGGCCGAACGCATCGGCCATGGCGTGCGCGCCAGCGAAGATATGGCACTGGTCGAGGAAATTGCCGAACGCGGCACTGTGCTAGAGGTCTGCCCCGGCTCGAACGTGGCGCTGGGCATCTACCCGAGTTTCCGCAAACATCCGATTGGCGTGATGTTTGACCGCGGCGTCAAGGTGACGATCAACACCGATGATCCGCCGTTCTTTCACACCACCATGGCCCGCGAATACGATATGCTGAACCGCGCCTTTGACTGGGACGAAGGCGTTTTTGCCAAGATCGCCCGCACCTCGCTTGACGCGGCCTTCTGTGACGCAGATACCAAAGCCCGTATTCTGAAAAAACTGGAGCAAGGCCATGCTTGAGCATCTTACCGTCGTCAGCCACCCCCTGGTGCAACACAAACTGACGCTGATGCGCGAGAAGGACACCTCCACCGCCTCTTTCCGCAAGCTTTTGCGCGAAATCAGCCTGCTGCTGGCCTATGAGGTCACGCGCGAACTGCCGATGACCACCAAGCGCATCGAAACCCCGCTGGAACCGATGGACGCCCCCACCATCGACGGCAAGAAACTGGCGCTGATTTCGATCCTGCGGGCGGGGAACGGCTTGCTGGACGGCATCCTGGAACTGATCCCGGCGGCGCGGGTGGGTTTTGTCGGGTTGTACCGCGATCCGGAAACACTGCAGCCGGTGCAATACTACTGCAAACTGCCTGATCATCTAGAGGAACGCATCTCTATCGTGGTCGATCCGATGCTGGCGACGGGAAATTCTTCGGCGGCGGCGATTTCGCTTTTGAAACAATCGGGTGCCAAGAATATCCGCTTCCTCTGCCTTTTGGCTGCCCCGGAAGGCATCGAACGCATGAAAGCGGCGCATCCGGACGTGCCAATCGTCACAGCGGCTGTAGATAGCCACCTCAATGACCATGGATATATTGTTCCTGGGCTAGGGGATGCGGGAGATCGCATGTTTGGTACTAAATAAAGGACAGTTTCGCTTTACTCGGAAACAATCCTGACGCATTCTGGCCCCAATACTACTTGGGGGTAGTGATGCTATTAAGAGTTTTGTCCGTTGCCGTATTTGCGGCTGTTGCCGGGATCGCTGTATCTCAGGCGCAAACAATTGCGCAGATCGGCGATCCGGCAGAAAACCCGCCCGCCGGGTTCAAGGGCGATCAGTTCGTTGACAGCCGGGGCTGCGTGTTCATGCGTATCTCGAATGGCGCGACGACGAGCTGGTATCCCCGGGTTAACGGAAGTCACAAGGTTGTCTGCGGCTACCCCCCGACCTTCGGGCCGAAACCCGTGATCGAAATGGCCGATGAAACGCCTGTCGCCCCGGCGAAACCGGTTGCGGTGAAACCCGCCCCCTTGGTGGTGGCTGCGGCACCCGTTGTCCCCAAGGCCGCACCGGGCGCGCCAACGCCAACCGTCGCGAGCCGGATGATGCCCGCCGCCGCCCCTGTGTTTGCAGCCCCGATTGTCGTGGCCGCACAGCCCGCGCCCTATGTCGCGGCGCCCCCCGCCAGCTATCAGGTTGCCACCAGTTCGACGATCCCGCAGGGCTCAATCGGCTGCTTCCGCTCCGCCCCGGTGGCAGAGGTTGTCACGCTGCGCAATGGCGGCACGGCGGTGGTTTGCACGCGCGGTGACGGCACCGCGACCGGCTGGCGTTCACCGATCTATCCCGCGGGTGCGCCGGTTGGCGCGTCGCTGCGCGTTCCAGGAACCACGCAAGGGGTAACGTATCCACGGGCCGCATCGGCAGGCACCGCTTTGGCCAGCGCCGCACCCGTCACCACGGCCCCGGTTGCCGTGCCCGCAGGATACAAGTTGGCTTGGGACGATGACCGGCTAAACCCGTTGCGCGGGCAGGGCACGGCGGCAGGTCAGGCGGCGCAAGATCAGATCTGGACCAGAAAGGTTCCGGCAACCTTGGTGGCAGAGGCGGGCGGGAACTACGTTCCGGTCCCACCGGTTTACAAATCGCAAGTCACCAAATCGACGATGAACGCGGCGCCTGCGCCTGCGCAGGGCACCAAGCTGACAGCCTCGACCATGAACAGCGCGACGGCACCGGTTGCATCGGCCAAGCCCGCAGCGGCTGCTGCATCGGCCAAGCTGTGGGTTCAGGTGGGCAGCTTTGGCGTGCCGGCGAATGCCCAAGGCGCGGCAAGCCGCCTAGGCGCGCTTGGCCTTCCCGTGGGCAAATCGAACATGACCAAGGGCGGCAAGTCGTTGCAGATCGTGTTCGCCGGGCCCTTCGCATCGGCGGCAGAGGCGCAGCGCGCCGTCGCTTTGGCGCGGCAGGCCGGGTTCGGCGACGCCTTCGTCCGCTGATCAGATCAAGGCCCCTTGCCGATGGCGGGGGGCTTTCTGCCCGCAATCAGCCCTTGCAGAGGGATTGCAACGCCGCCCATTCGCTCTTGGTCAACACCGCAGGGGTGCTGCCGTTGCGTTTCGGATCAGCCTCGATAAGCGTCAGCGTCGTCTCGCCGCTTGGGTCCAAGGCATAGGCAAAGGCGGTGGATGACATGCCAAGGGCATCAAACTGACCCAACAGGGCGTCTTGATCCAGCGTGGTTTGCGGCACAGACAGCAAGGTCTGGCCAAACCCATCCAAGGCATTCGGATCAATCGTGCCTTGGGTCAAAAGCTGTAACGTGGCGATCAGGCCCGCATGGCGCAGGACGCTGCGGGTCGGGTCGCTGGCCGCCGCGCGCTGCGCCTCGGCCAGGACATAGCCGCCCACCACGTCAGGCCCTGCGGCCGAGGTGATCAGCGCATCCGGCAGGACGATGATATGTCCGGGCAAATGGATCGGCTGGGTCAGCACATCCTTCACCACCACAATCTGCGGCGGCGCGGCTGGGTCCAACCGCTTGCCAAGGGCTGCCAGTGCCGCTGTGCCATGTTTGCTTGTGCAGGCAGAGCCGGTCAGCTTGGTCAGATCCTCCAGCGCGTCTTCCCCAAGATCGGCACGGGTCGCCTCGGGCAGCATCGCGGCGGTATAGTCCAAAATCTTGCCCGGCAGCCAAAAGATCGCCAAGGCCGCGCAGGTGATGCCCAGCCCGCCCACCACCCAATTGCGCAGTCGGCCCGGTTTCGGGCGCCGCCGCTCCAACGCCTTGCGCACCGTTTCCAGCGCCAGCGCCATATCCGGGTCGTCAATCTCCAGCGTTTCGCTGTCCGCGTCGCCGACAACGTAAAGCGCAGGCATCTTGCCGGGGTTCAGCCGTTCGACGGCAGGCAAGGACCATTGCGACAGCGCGGTTTCGGTTTTCGGATCTGACAACACCAAGGTCGCCTCGCGCAGGCCAACCACGACATCGCGCAGCCTTGCCTCGGGGGTCTCGCGCCACAAGCCGGAGCTTTCCAGCCGCGTATATTTGCGAAGCGCCGTCATATGCCTGTTTTTTCTGCAAGAAGCCCCATTGCGGCACGATAGCCGCAACGGAGTCGTGCTTCAATCATCTGTCCAGCAGTTTCGCGACTGCGCGCAGTTCGAATTTCTGGATTTTTCCGGTGGAAGTCTTGGGCAATTCTGTAAAAACCACCAGCTTGGGGCATTTGAACCCGGCAAGGCGCGTGCGGCAATGCGCGATCAGGTCGGCCTCGCTGACCTCTGCCCCCGATTTCAGCTCGACAAAGGCGCAGGGCACTTCGCCCCATTTCGCATCGGGCTTGGCCACCACCGCGCACAGGCTGACTGCCGGGTGGTGCATCAGGGCGCCTTCCACCTCGACCGAAGAGATATTTTCGCCGCCCGAAATGATGATATCCTTGGCGCGATCAGAGATCTTGAAATAGCCGTCCGGGTGGCGAAAGGCGATGTCGCCGGAATGCATCCAGCCCCCCTGAAACGCCTCGGCCGTGGCCGTTGGGTTGCGATAATAGCCCTTCATCACCAGATTGCCACGAAAGGCCACCTCGCCCAGATGCTGCGCATCGCGTGCAACGGGTTGGCCCTGCGGGTCGATCACGCTGATCTCTTCCATCATCGCCATGGCAATGCCCGTGCGCGCCTTCAGGGCAGCGCGTTCGTCGCCCCTGACGGCGTCCCATTCAGGTTTCCACAGGCATTCCGCCGCGGGGCCATAGGTTTCGGTCATCCCGTAAACCTGCGTGACATTGAACCCCAAAGGCTCAAACGCCGCCAGCGTCGCGGCGGGAGGCGGGGCGCCTGCGGTAAACACCTCGACAATATGGTCAAATGTGCGGCGATCTTCGGGTTTGGCGTTGATGACGGTGTTCAGAACGATGGGCGCACCGCCGAAATGGGTGATGCCCTCGTCAGCAATCGCATCGTAAATCGCCTTCGCGGTGATGTCGCGGCAACAGACCAGCGTGCCACCCATCATCGGCATCATCCAGGTGTGGCACCAGCCGTTGCAGTGAAACAGCGGCACAATCGTCAGGTAAACCGGGAACAACTGCATCCGCCAGCCGATGACATTGGCCATGGTGCCAAGATAGGCGCCGCGATGGTGGTAGACGACGCCTTTGGGCCGCCCGGTGGTGCCGGAGGTGTAGTTGAGCGCGATGCTTTCCCATTCATCCTGCGGCATCACCCAGGGCGCAAACGGGTTGCCATCGGCCAAAAGCGTCTCATAGGTCTGGTGCCGTCCGGTGGCGGTAAAGCCATGATCAACAACCTCGATCAGCCGCGGTGCCTCTGCCTCCATCAGCGCAAGTGCGGCTTCTGCCAAGGGAATCAAGGCGGTATCCACCAGAACCAGCTTTGCGCCGGAATGGTCAAGCGTATAGGCGACCGAGGCCGCCTCCAGCCGGGTGTTGATGGTACACAGCACCGCCCCGCAGGCGGGCACGCCGAAATGCGCCTCTGCCTGCGCCGGAATGTTGGGCAACAGTGTCGCCACCACATCGCCGGGCGCAATGCCGGTTTCGGCCAATGCCGAGGCCAACTGACTGACGCGGGCATGATATTCGGCATAGGTCAGCCGGGTTGATTTCCACACCACCGCCGTGCGGTCGGCAAACACATCCGCCGCGCGCTGCAAATGTGACAGCGGCGTCAGGGGTGCGTAGTTCGCGGCACATTTCTGCAGCCCGGCTTCATCCGCAAGCCAACCCATAGCCTTCCCTCCCGTAAATCGCAGCAAAGTGTCGCTTTCTGGCGGGCAGTTTGGAAGGGAAAGCGCCAGTTGAAAAGGCCCCAAACGATGGATCATGGCCCGATGGCGACCAAAGACAGAACACTTGCCGCCGCCGGATTCATTCTGGTCTATGCCTCGATCATCGGCTTTACCGACAACTTCGTCAAAGTGATCGCCTCCGAGGCGGGGCTTTGGCAGTTTCACTTTACCCGCACCTGCATGGCGCTGGTTCTGTTGGGGCTTGCGGCGGCGGTGATGGGCTGGCGGTTGCGCCCGGTGAACGCGCGTGCGGTGGCGGCGCGATCTGCCATTCATGGGTTGGCCATGGTGATCTATTTTGGCGCGCTGGCATTTCTGCCGGTGGCTCTGGTGGCCGCCGGGCTGTTCACGGCACCGATTTTTGTACTGCTGATTTCGCGCTTTGCCTATGGCCATCCCATTGGTCCGGTTCGGATTTTGGCAGTGGTGATCGGGTTTCTGGGTGTGGTGCTGGTGCTGGGGCCAGAGGCTGTCTCGGGGGCCTCGATTGCGGCGCTGTTGCCGGTTCTGGCCGGGGCGATGTATGCCACTGGCAACATCGCGACCCGCGAATGGTGCCCCGAGGAAAGCGCGCAGACGCTGCTGGGCGGGTTCTTCCTTGCGCTGGGGGTGCTGGGCCTGATCGGCATGATCGTGCTGGCACTTTGGCCCATTCCGGTGCCAGAGGGGGCGGATGGGTTCTTGCAGCGCGGGGCGGTCTGGCCCTCTGCAACCTTCTACCTTTGGACCTTTGTGCAGGCAGCGGGGTCGCTTTTGGGGGTTGGCCTGATGATCCGCGCCTATCAGATCACCGACGCCGGGCGCGCCTCGGTGCTGGAATACCTGATCCTGCCCGCCTCGGCGATATGGAGCTATTTCATCTGGGGCGAAACGCTGAGCCTGCAGGCGATTGGCGGCATGGCCTTGATCGTGCTGGCAGGCAGCATCATTGCGCTGCGGGCGAAGGCTCAAGAAGCCTGAAAAGGAGGGTGGGCAGCATTGCCCACCTTACGCGCCGACGGCCTCGCGCCAATGGCGGCGGCACAGCGACACATAGGTTTCATTGCCGCCGATCACCACCTGTTCGCCCTCTTTCAGCGCCCGTCCATCCGGGCCGCGCCGGATCACCATGGTGGCCTTCTTGCCGCAATGACAGATCGTGCGCACCTCGCGCATTTCATCGGCCCATGCCAGGAGCGCGGCAGAGCCAGGGAATAGATTGCCTTGAAAATCAACGCGCAAGCCATAGCACATCACCGGCACGCCCAGATCGTCCACGGCGCGGGCCAGTTGCCAGACCTGATCCTTGCTGAGAAATTGTGCCTCGTCGATAAAGACACAGGCCACCTTTTCCGCCGCAAATCGGGCCTGCAGCTTGGCAAACATATCCTCGCCCGGTGCAAAGGTATCCGCCGGATCGCCAATGCCGATCCGGCTGGCAATGCGGCCTTCGCCGGCGCGATTGTCGAATTGCGCGGTGATCAGATAGGTCTGCATCCCGCCTTCGCGATAGTTGTGCGCGGCTTGCAGAAGCAGGGTCGATTTCCCGGCGTTCATCGTCGAATAGTTGAAATAAAGCTTGGCCATGGGCGCGGGTTTAGCCCAAGGCCAAAGCGGTAAGCAAGGGGGACCAGACAGCAAAAGATGCGGGACAGTGCCCGCATCTTTTCCCACCCAACCAGAAACTCGTAACGCTGGCACCACAGTGCCGGATCAGACCTTTCCGCGCGGTTAAGCGCAGAATACGTTGCAAATTCAAATCATTGACCCGCCCTTCGGC
>CAMFLG010000018.1 GCA_945957495.1 uncultured Pseudorhodobacter sp.
CTTCACCCCATCCAGCACCGCCACCACCGAGGGGCGCATCAGCACCGCATCGGGCAGGCCCAGCGGATCGGGGTTCACATCGGGCAGATGTTCGACCAGCCGGATCATGTCATAGCCCAGATAGCCGAACAGGCCAGAGGCAATCGCGGGCATGCCCTCGGGCAGATCAACCCGGCTTTCGGCGATCAGGGCGCGCATGGTGTCCAGCGGATGCCCTTGCAACGGCACAAAGGCCTGCGGGTCAAACCGCGCCTCGCGGTTGATGCGACTTTGGGTGCCGTGGCATTGCCAGATCAGATCGGGTTTCATGCCGACCACCGAATAGCGGCCGCGCACCTCGCCCCCCGTCACCGATTCCAGCATGAAGGTGTCGCTGCGCGCCTCGGCCAGTTTCAGCATCAGCGAAACCGGCGTGTCCAGATCGGCCGCAAGGCGGGCATAGACCAGTTGGTTTTTGCCCTGCGCCCATGCCGCCTCGAAATCTTCAAAGGAGGGAAGAAGGTTCATCGCCCGCCCTTCAGTTGTTCATGCGGGCGTTGACCGAGTTGATCGCGGTCTGATCCAACCGGATCCCAGCCTCGGCCACCAAGGCAGCGGTGAAGAGCGACATCGCATCTGCCGAAATTGCCTTTGCCGCATTGACGTCAATCGCCTCGCGGGTGGCGGTGGCGTCTTCGCCTTCGGTGGGGGCCGCGGTGATGGTGTTCAGGGTGACAACACCTGCAAAGCCCGCCTCGTCAACCACGGCGGTTTCCCCCGGTTTCATGGCGAAAAGCCGGGTCAGGAAATCGTCGGGCACATTGGGCACCGAACTTTGCCGGTCGATGTTTGAGGTCGTCTCAACAATGCCAAAGCTGGCCAGCTGGGCGCCACCTGCAACGGCGGTCTTGATGGTTTCGGCTTGCGCCGACAGTGCCTTGGCCAAGGCATCGGCATGGGCGGCTGCGGCGACCTTATCCTTGACCTTGTCAAAGGGCACCGGGGTTGGCGGGACGGTTGCATCCATCTGCATGGCGATCAGCCCGCCGTCATCCAGCACGATGGCTTCGGGGAAATCCCCTTCGCCCAGCTTTTCTGCCGCGGTCTGGAAGGCGGTGTAGGCGGCAATCGCGTCGTTGTCGTCGGCACCAGCGGCATATTCGGTGGTGGCCAGCGTCATGCCCTGGTCTTTTGCCACCTCTTCCAGCGTGGCGCCCCCGGCCAGCAGGTCATCCACGGCCTCGACCTTGGCGGTGATCGCGGCGCGGGCGGCAGCCAACTGGACCTCCAGCGCGAGATCGTCGCGCACGGATTCGAACGGGGTTTCCTGTGCCGCAAGGATGGCGTTCATGCGGAACAGGGCGGGACCGATGTCAGACGGCAGCGGGCCAACCACGCCGGGTTCGGTCAGGGCAAACACTGCGTCGCCCGCGGCGCCCAGATCGGATTTCGACACGTCACCCATATCAACATCTTCCAGCGTCAACTGGCGTTCGGCAACCAGCGCCTCGAACGTCTCACCCGCGTCCAGCCGGGCCTTGGCGGCGGCGGCATCGGCATCGGTGGCAAAGGCCAGCCGTTCGACAAGGCGTTTCTCTGGCACGACGTAATCGTTGATCTTGTCCTGATAGGTCTTTTTCAACGCCGCCTCATCCACCGGCATGTCTTTGGCGATGGTTTCGGGCAGCAGGGCCGCGTAGGTGATGCGCTTGGCCTCGGGGCGGGTGTAGCTGTCGATATGCGCGGTGTAATAGGCGTTCAGGTCTGCATCCGTGGCAGCGGGCAGGGGGGTGGTCAGATCTGCCTCGTCCAGACGCAGCAGCGAAAAGCTGCGCTCTTCGCCGACCCAGTTGGCAAGCGTGGTGGTCAGCACCGCAGGTGTGGTAAATCCGCCCGAGACGGTGCTTTGCAGGATCTGCCGGGCCATGTCGGCGCGCAGATCGGATTCAAATCCTGCCTCTGTCATGTTGTTGCGTTGCAGGGTCTGGCGGTAGGCGTCACGGTCAAAGCCGCCTGCCACGCCCTGAAACGCGGAAATGCCCGAGATTTTCGAAGCGACGGTGGCGTCGCCCACTGACAGGCCGATGCGGTCGTTTTCATTGTCGAGCGCGGTGCTGTTGACGAGGTCTTGCAGCACCTTGCGGTCGATGCCCAGGGCCTGCGCCTGCGAAAAGCCGATCGGTTGGCCGACCTGCTGCGAGAAGGCGTTGATCTGCTGCTGCAGGGCGCGGCTGTAGCTGTCGATCGAAATTTCGCGATCCCCGACCGAACCGATGGTGCTGATGCCACCGCCAAAGTTCGTCACGCCAAAGCCGCCAAGGCCGCCGACGATCATCGCCATCAGCACCCAAGCCATGACGGAGGCGCCGCGGCGTTTCTTTTTCGGGGCTTCGTCGTCGCTTTGTGGTGCCTTGGCCATGGGTCTGCCTGTCAAAACTGCATTCGCCCGCCTGTCTATGCGGTTGCAGCCAAGGGG
This sequence comes from uncultured Pseudorhodobacter sp., assembly GCA_945957495.1. Lineage (GTDB taxonomy): Bacteria > Pseudomonadota > Alphaproteobacteria > Rhodobacterales > Rhodobacteraceae > Cypionkella. The sequence goes on from CAMFLG010000018.1 coordinate 2,456, forward strand.
GCAAGATGGGCTGGCAGCCTCAGGCGCGGAAGGCGGCCAGACGGCGGAACATTTCGGTGATACCCGCCGCATCGACATTGGCAAAGGCGATGCGGATCTGGCGTTTGCCGTCGGGCGAGCCTTCGGGCTGGAACATCGTGCCGGGCAGCATCAACAGACCCGCCTCGGCCACAAGGCGTTTGCACAAGACATCCGAGGCGATGTCGAACGGATGTTCGACATAGGCGAAATAGGCGCCGCAGCCCAACAGCTTCCATCCCGGCAGGGCATGAAAGCCGCCAACCATCGCCGCGCGGCGGGCCAGGATTTCATCCCGTTCGCCCGCAACCCATTGCGAAAGGTTCTGCATCCCCCAAAGCGCCCCGATCTGACCCAGTTGCGACGGGCAGATGGCAACGGTGTCGAGGAATTTCTCGACCTCTGCCAGACGAGTTTCCGAGGCGACGATGGAGCCGACCCGATGGCCGGTCAAACGGTAGGCTTTGGAAAAGCTGTAGAGTTGAATAAGCGTGTCCGCCCAATCAGGATCGGTGAACAACTCATGCGGGCGGCCAGAGCGGCTGTCGAAATCGCGGTAGGTTTCGTCAACGATCAGGGCAAGCCCATGCGCCCGCGCCAGATCGCGGAACGCGGCAAGGGTTTCGCTTGGGTATTCCGCGCCGCCGGGGTTGTTCGGCGACACCAGCACAATCGCCCGGGTGCGCGGGGTGATCAGGGTGGCGGCTACCGCAGCCACTGGAATCAAGCCCTCGCCTGCGGGCAGGGGCACGGCTGTCACGCCTTGCATATCCAGCCACATCTTGTGGTTGAAATACCACGGTGTCGGCAGAATCACCTCGTCCCCCGCGCCCGCAAGCGTGGACATGACGGCGCAAAAAGCCTGATTGCAGCCTTGGGTGATGGCGATCTGCGCAGGCGCAATCGTGCCGCCATAATTGGCCGACCATTGGCTGGCGATTTCGGCGCGCAAGGCGGGCAGGCCCAGCACGGGGCCGTAAAGATGGGCGTCGGGGTTGTTCAGCGCGGCATCGGCCAGCGCCTGACGCAGGCCCAGCGGCGGGCTTTCCACCGGCGCGGCCTGACTGACGTTGATCAGTGGGCGTTCGGGCGGGAACGTGACCCCCAACAGCCAGCGCCGCGCCTCCATCACCGGCGGGGCAACGGTTGCGGCCATCGCGGGTTTATGGGGCTGGGCATTCGGTCAGGCTCCATCAGGGCGCGCGGGGGCTGCCAGTGGCAAACGGTCGGCCTTGCGGGCCTTGAGGGTTTTGTATTCATGCCCGATCAGGATGATCATGAACAGATCGAAGAACGCCAGCAGCAGCAGGATGGGCGAGCCGGTGTGAACGAATTCCCCCAGTTGATACACGACAAAGCCGCTTAGAACCACCATTGCCGCCGGATAGGCCCAAAGTACGCGCGCCCACAGCATGATCACCATGGTCAGTTTCAGCCCGCCATGAAACAGCAGATACCAGCCGTAGAAATGCTGCGTTGAAAAGGGGAATTGTTCCACCGCGCGCTGCGTCCAGGCGGCCATGGTATCGCCCGGCTGATCGGTGATTTCGTAATGCGTCAGCCAATAGATCAGCCGCGCCACCATCGGATTGGGCGCCAGAAGCAATCCCAGACCTGCAAGGGTCTCGGCCGCGCAAAGCAATCCCTTGATCATGAGGCTCATTTCGAACAGCCAGTGCCAAAGCCTGGCCGGCGTGAGCCTTTGGAGCGCTTTCATCTGGTCCTGTCGGGTTCAGTCCTGTCCGCGGAACGGCTGTACATATTGCAGCGCCATATCCCACGGGAAGAATATCCATGTGTCCTGTGACACTTCGGTGATATAGCTATCGACCATCGGTTTGCCAGAGGGCTTGGCATATACTGTGGCAAAATGCGCCTTGGGATACAGCCTGCGCACAAGTTCCAGAGTCTTGCCGCTGTCAACCAGATCATCGACGATCAGAATGCCCTCGCCATCGCCCATCAGGTCTGCCTGCGGGCTTTTGATGACCTGCGCTTCGCTTCGCTGATCGGCTGCGCCGCCGCCCATGTGGTAAGATTTCACCGAGATGGTATCAACGACCCGGATGTCCAGTTCGCGGCTGACGATCATCGCGGGCACCAGACCGCCCCGGGTGATGCCGACCACGGCACGCCATTGCCCGTTGTCCGGCCCTTTGCCGTCCAGCCGCCAGGCCAAGGCCCGGGCATCGCGGTGAATCTGGTCCCAACTGACGTGGAAGCCTTTTTCGTGGGGCAGGCGGTCGTTCATGGCGGGCTCCTCAGGTGGCGGCGATCTTCAGCCCCAAGAGGGCCAGAAGCCCACCAAAGCTGCGGTCGATGATGGATTTCAGGCTGATATAGGCGGCTTTGGACCGCTGAAACGAGAAGATGCGGGCGACGATGGTGTTCCAGATCGTCTCATTCAGGAAAACCACGGTCAGCAGCGCCGCGATGACCCAAGCCGGGGTGCCCTGCGGCACGGTGCCGACGAAGATCGCCGAGAACAGCACGGCGGGTTTTGGGTTGGCGAGTTGGGTGTAAAGACCCAGGCGAAAGGCCGACAGGGCAGAGCGCGGCGGCCGCCCGGTTTCCGCCATGTCCAACGGCTGATCTGCGTCCCGCCACATGCTCCATGCCATGTGAATCAGGTAAAGCCCCCCGGCGATTTTCAGCGCCCACAACAGGGCCGGGGCGGCCTGAAACACGATGGCCAGTCCGAACAGCGCCGCCGAGGCCCAGATCACCCCGCCCACACCGATGCCCATGGCCAGAAAGGCCCCGGTGCGCATGCCTTCCGTGACCCCGGTGCGGGCCGACATCAGCACGGCAGGGCCGGGGCTGATCGCGGCCATCAGGTGCAGCAGGGCAACGGCAAGGAAGGCGGCCAGTGTCATTCCTTGCGGCCCGTGACCACGTCGATATCGGGGGCATCAACGGCCTTCATGCCGACAACGTGATAACCCGCATCGACGTGCAGATTCTCGCCCGTGGTGCCCGATCCAAGATCCGACAGCAGATACAGTGCGGCCTTGCCGACCTCTTCCTGCGTGACATTGCGGCGCAGGGGCGAGTTCAGCTCGTTCCATTTCATGATATAGCGGAAATCGCCGATCCCCGATGCCGCCAGCGTTTTGATCGGCCCGGCCGAGATGGCGTTGACGCGGATGCCATCTTTGCCAAGGTCTTCGGCAAGGTATTTCACGCTCGCCTCCAGCCCGGCCTTGGCCACGCCCATGACGTTGTAATGCGGCATGACCTTTTCGGCACCGTAATAGGTCAGCGTCAGCAGGCTGCCGCCGTCGTTCATCATCGCGCAGGCGCGCTGGCAGACGGCGGTGAAGGAATAGACCGAAATATCCATCGTCATCAGGAAGTTGGCGCGGCTGGTATCGACATAGCGGCCACGCAATTCGTTCTTGTCGGAAAAGCCGATGGCGTGAACCACGAAGTCGATCTTGCCCCACAGCTGCGCCAGATGGGCAAACAGCGCGTCAATCGACTCTTCGTTCGACACGTCACATTCGACGAATTCCGACATGCCGATCGAGGCGGCCAGAGGTTCGACACGCTTTTTCAGCGCCTCGCCCTGATATGAAAACGCGATCTCTGCACCCTGCGCCGCAATCGCCTGTGCAATGCCCCAGGCGATTGATTTGTCATTGGCCAGCCCCATGATGAGGCCGCGCTTTCCTGCCATAAGTCCGGTTGACATTCGGTCTTCCCCGTCCACCCTATTTCCTGAGGAAGCTGTGTAGGCGAAAGGTTGGCCTGCATCAAGGGCGCGGCGTGGGCCGCAGGGAAGGACAAGATGGACAGAACCGGAATTTTCGCAGGTGAAGATCCTTTTGCAATCGCGCGCGGCTGGTTGGCCGAGGCCGAGGCAAGCGAAATCAACGACCCCAACGCGATTGCCCTGGCAACGGTGGACAGCGACGGGTTGCCGAATGTGCGAATGGTTTTGCTGAAAGAGATCGAGGCGAATGCCTTCGTGTTCTACACCAACTATGGATCGAAGAAGGGCCGCGAGCTGGAGGTTTCGGGCAAGGCGGCGTTCGTGATGCACTGGAAGTCGCTGCGGCGGCAGATCAGGGTGCGCGGGTTGGTCAGCCGCGAAGAGGGGCCACTGGCCGACGCCTACTATGCCTCGCGCAGTCTGAAGTCGCGGTTGGGCGCCTGGGCCAGCCAGCAATCCGAACCCTTGTCCTCGCGCACGGCGCTGATGGCGGAGGTTGCAAAAGTGACCGCAAAGCACGGCCCGAACCCAAAGCGACCGCCGTTTTGGGGCGGCTTCCGACTACTCCCTTTGGAGATGGAGTTTTGGGCTGATGGCGCCTTCCGGTTGCACGATAGATTCCACTGGAATCGTCAAGACATTGATAGTGAATGGAAAATTGACAGACTGAACCCCTGAATTTCACGAAGCGTGAAATGACGGTCTGATTGTGCCCGTTAGAAATCCACTTGCAACCGGGTGGATTTCTCCGCAATGACTGTGGCGCGGGCGCAGACTGGGACAAGAACAAGAAAATGAATGATGAAGAACTGGAGCTGAAGTTGCTCCATGGCCGCGTGAAGTGGTTTGATCCGGCCAAGGGCTTTGGGTTTGTGGTCGCGGAAGGCGAGCCTTCCGATATCCTGCTGCATGCCAATGTCTTGCGGAACTATGGCCAAAGCTCGGTTGCAGACGGTGCCGAAATCACCGTTCGGGCGCAGATGACGCAGCGTGGCATTCAGGCTGTGGAAGTGATCAAGATAGAGCCGCCTGTCGGCGTTGCAGTGGTGCTGCAGGACGAAAGTGAATTGGCGACCCCGGATGAGATCGCCGCCCTTCCGTTGGAACCTGCGCGGGTGAAATGGTTCGACAAGGGCAAGGGCTTTGGATTTGCCAATGTGTTCGGCCGGCCTGAAGACGTGTTCGTACATATTGAGGTCTTGCGTCATTCCGGCTTTGCTGATCTGCAATCCGGGGAAGCGGTGTGCCTGAAGATCGTTGAGGGCAAGCGCGGGCGTATGGCGGTGCAGGTGTTGTCATGGGAAACGTCGGTTCGGGGCTGATTGCGGCGACACTGCTTTGGGCGGGGGCGGCGGTTGCCGATTGTGCGCCTGACGGGCTGGAGTTGCGCGGCCCGTCGGGGATGCAGCATTTCAGCATCGAGATCGCCGACACGCCGCAAGAGCGTGAAACCGGGCTGATGTTTCGCGAAAAGATGCCGCTGTCAGCGGGGATGCTGTTTGTTTACGAACAGCCACAGCACGCACGGTTCTGGATGAAGAACACGCTGATTCCCCTGGACATGATCTTTGCCGATGCCAGCGGCACGGTCAGGCGGGTGTATTCAAATGCGGTGCCGCAGGATCTGTCGGTGATCGACGGTGGCGAGGGTGTGCGCTATGTCCTCGAAATCAATGGCGGATTGGCCAAGCGCATGGGCATTGTCGAAGGCGCGCAGATGCGTGCGTCGGCCATTGCACAAACTGATGCGGTTTGGCCCTGTTCGGGCGAGTAGTTGCTTTTCAATCGCTGCAATCCACGTTAGGAAGCGGCCAGTCGGGGCGTAGCGCAGTCTGGTAGCGCGACGGTTTTGGGTACCGTAGGCCGGGGGTTCGAATCCTCTCGCCCCGACCATCTCTTGCGTCAGCCTGCTTGTTCGCAACCCGGTGCGGGGCCATATTGGCTGTCTGACTGCCAAAAGGGGGCCGCGATGATGCGTTTTGACAATTCCTATCTGCGGGATCTGCCGGGCAGCTATTTGCGGCTGGCGCCGGATCTGGCGCCCGCGCCGCAGGTGCTGGCGCTGAACCTGCCACTGGCGGCGGAGTTGGGGCTGGATGCGGCGACCGTGCAGGAAAATGCGGCGGCGTGGTTTTCCGGCGCGGCGGTGCCAGAGGGGGCAGAGCCGGTGGCACTTGCCTATGCCGGGCATCAGTTTGGCGGCTTTTCCCCGCAACTGGGGGACGGGCGGGCGCATCTGTTGGGCGAAATCCTTGATCCGCAGGGGCGGCGGTTTGATCTGCAGTTGAAAGGGTCGGGCCGCACACCGTTTTCGCGTGGCGGCGATGGCAAGGCGGCGGTGGGGCCGATGCTGCGGGAATATCTGATTTCCGAGGCGATGGCGGCGCTTGGCATTCCGACGACGCGCAGTCTGGCGGTGGTGGCCACGGGAGAGCCGATCTGGCGCGATGCGGCACGCCTGCCGGGGGCGGTGCTGGCACGGGTAGCGGCAAGTCATATCCGCGTTGGTACATTCCAATTCTTTTCCGCGCGCGGCGATGTGGACAAGTTGCAGGCGCTGCTGACCTACACCATTGCGCGGCATTTCCCCGAGGCGGCAAGGGCGGAGGTGCCCGCGCTGGCCTTGTTCGACGCGGTTGCGGCGGCGCAGGCGCGGCTGATCGCGCAATGGATGGGCGTGGGGTTCGTGCATGGTGTGATGAACACCGACAATATGGCGCTGTCTGGCGAAACCATCGACTATGGCCCTTGCGCCTTTATGGAAGACTACGCACCGGGGACGGTGTTTTCCTCGATAGACCGGCAGGGGCGGTATGCCTATGCCAATCAGCCGTTGATTCTGGGCTGGAATCTGGCGCGGCTGGCCGAGACCCTGCTGCCGTTCTTTGATGCGGATGGTGAGCGGGCGGTGGATCTGGCGAATGAGCGGTTGGAGGCGATTGCCGGGATGTATCAGGCGGAATGGCTGACGGTGATGCGGGCCAAGCTGGGCTTGGACGGCGCAGATGCGGGTGATCTTGCATTGGCCGAGGAATTCTTGCGCGCGATTCTGGGGGTGGATTGGACGCTGGCCTTTCATCGGCTGGCGGGCGCCACCGAGGATGCGCAGGACTATCTGACCTTGTTCGAGGATCGCAGTGCGATCAGCGATTGGTTGCCGCGCTGGCGCGCGCGGCTGCACCCCGGATCGGCCGAAGCGATGCGCCGGGTCAATCCGGTAATCATCCCGCGCAACCATCTGGTTGAGGCGGCGCTGACGGCCGCGACGGCGGGGGACATGGTGCCGTTTGACGCGCTGCTGGCGGCTGTTCGCGCCCCCTTTGGCGACGCAGTTGGGCGCGAGGGTTTTGCCTTGCCCGCACCAAAGGGCTTTGGCGCCTATATAACCTTCTGCGGCACCTGACGGTTCGCGCCGGAGTTTTCGAAAACTCCGATCCGATTTCTTTGAAGAAATCGGCGGGACGTTGACGTGCGGGCTTTCGGGCGGCAGGGTGGCGTCATGAATCCGCGTTCCGACATTCACGACCGGCTGGCCGCCAGCCTGCGCGAGGCCCGCAAGGCGCGGGGCCTGAGCCTTGATGCGGTGGCGAAACTGTCTGGTGTCAGCCGATCCATGGTCAGCCAGATCGAGCGGGGCGAATCCTCGCCCACTGTGGCGACGCTGTGGAATCTGACGCAGGCATTGCAGGTGGATTTTGCCGGGCTGCTGGAAGGCAAGCCGGATGCCGGGATCGAAGTGGTCCGCGCCTCTGCCGCGCCGGTGATTGCCGGGCGCGGGCAGGGGCTGACCATCCGCATCCTGTCAGCCGCCGATGCGGTGGGCGAGCATGAGGTTTATGATCTGCGCTTTTCCGCCGGGGGGCGGTTGGACAGCGAACCACACAGCCCCGGCTGCCGCGAACATCTGACGGTGATTGACGGGCAACTTCGGGTGTGGTCGGGCGAAGAGGATCAGTTGCTGGGGCCGGGGGACACCGCGCGCTATCCGGCGGATCGGGCGCATGCGATTGCGGCAGAGGGTGGTGCGGCGCGCGCCCTGCTGATCGTGCAAGACAGTTGAACCGGGGTCAGGGGGCTTTGCGCCCCCTCCGCGGCCAAGGGGCCGCGCCCCCGCAGAGTATTTGAGCCAATGTGAAGGGAATCCGTCTTTGCGGATAGATTTCCGCTATATTGACAGGGGCGCGGGCCGCGGATAATTTCCGCAAAGTTGGAGGATATTCTGCCATGACGGACAGATCGACATTTCTGGATCACCTGCGGGAGACGCTTTCCGGCATCGAGGCCGAAGGGCTGATGAAGCGGGAACGCCTGATCACCTCGGCGCAGGGCGCGCATGTGACGGTGGCCGGGCGCCCGATGCTGAACTTGTGCGCCAACAACTATCTGGGTCTGGCGGATGACCCGCGCCTGATTGCCGCCGCGAAAGCCGCGATGGATGGGCGCGGCTATGGTATGGCCTCGGTTCGGTTCATCTGCGGCACGCAGGATCTGCACCGGCAGTTGGAAGAGCGAATTGCGGATTATCTGGGCATGGACGACGCGATCCTGTTCGCGGCCTGTTTCGATGCCAATGGCGGGTTGTTTGAACCCCTGCTGACCGAGCAGGACGCCATCATTTCAGACAGTCTGAACCACGCCTCGATCATCGACGGGGTGCGGCTGTGCAAGGCCAAACGCTATCGCTATGCCAACAACGATATGTCCGATCTGGAGGTGCAGCTGCTGACGGCGGTGGGTGACGGCGCGCGGTTCATCATGATTGCCACGGATGGCGTGTTTTCGATGGACGGGTATTTGGCGAACCTGCCCGCGATTACCGCGCTGGCCGAGAAATATGGCGCGATCACCATGGTGGATGACTGCCATGCGACCGGCTTCATGGGGCCGGAGGGGCGCGGCACACCGGCCTTGTCGGGTGTGAAGGTGGATATTTTGACCGGCACTTTGGGCAAGGCCTTGGGTGGGGCCTTGGGCGGATATATCGCCGGACCGCGGCCGGTGATTGACCTTTTGCGGCAACGCGCGCGGCCCTATCTGTTTTCGAACGCGCTGCCGCCTGCGGTGGTGGCGGCGGCATTGGCGGCGTTTGATATTGTCGAGGCGGCGGATGATCTGCGCGCGCAATTGTTCCACAATGCGGAATATTGGCGGTCGGGGCTGGAATCGATCGGGTTCCGGCTGTTGCCGGGGATGCATCCGATCATTCCGGTGATGCTGGGCGAGGCGCCGATGGCCCAGGCCTTTGCGCGGGCCCTGGATGCGCGGGGCGTGATGGTTTCGGCGTTCTTCTATCCGGTGGTGCCGCGCGGCGCTGCGCGCATCCGCACGCAAATGAATGCGAAACTGACGATGGATGATCTGGACATGGCGCTGGAGGCGTTCGAAGCCGCAGCAAAAGAGGTGAGGGCAATCCGATGAAGGCACTGGTCAAGGCGAAACCCGAGGTCGGGCTGTGGATGCAGGAACGCGCGGTGCCCGAGATCGGGCCAGAGGATGTGCTGATCAAGGTGAAGAAAACCGGGATCTGTGGCACCGATATTCATATTTGGAACTGGGACGGCTGGGCGCAAAAGACTGTGCCGGTCGGGCTTGTGACCGGGCATGAATTTGCCGGCGAGATCGTGGCGATGGGTTCATCGGTTGAGGGGCTGAAGATCGGGCAGCGCTGTTCGGGCGAGGGGCATCTGATTGGCAAGCTCAGCCGTCAAAGCCGCGCGGGCAAGTTTCATCTGGACCCCGCGACGCGCGGCATCGGGGTGAATGAACCCGGCGCCTTTGCCGAATACCTGCGGCTGCCCGCGTTCAACGTGGTGCCGCTGCCCGATGAGATTGACGACGACATTGGCGCCATTCTGGACCCGTTGGGCAATGCGGTGCATACCGCGCTGTCGTTTGATCTGGTGGGCGAGGATGTGCTGATCACCGGCGCGGGGCCAATTGGCATCATGGCGGGGGCCGTGGCGCGGCATGTCGGCGCGCGGCATGTGGCGATCACGGATGTGAACCCGGCCCGGTTGCAGCTTGCCGCCGAGGTTGCCGATGTGACCCCGGTGAATGTGGCCGAGGAAGATCTGAACGATGTGATGGCCCGGCTGAAAATGCATCAGGGTTTTGACGTGGGCATGGAAATGTCAGGCAACCAGCAGGCGTTGGATCAGATGGTCGAGGCCTTGGTGATGGGCGGGCGGATTGCCATGCTGGGCATTCCGCCGGGCAAATCGCCGGTGGACTGGAGCCGGATCGTGTTCAAGGCAATCACCATCAAGGGCGTTTACGGCCGCGAGATTTTTGAGACCTGGTACAAGATGATTGCGATGCTGGAAAATGGTCTGGACGTGCGCCGTGTCATCACGCACCGCTTTGGGGCCGATGAATTCGTCACCGGGTTTGAGACGATGCGTTCGGGTCTGTCCGGCAAGGTGGTGCTGGACTGGACCTGAGACTGGGCCAAAATTGCCTTCCCGAATTGTACAGTTCTGCACAATCTCAGGCGAAAGCCAAAGATATAGCTTGACCTGATGCAGAGGGCGGGGGCGTCCTTGGGACAGGTTACGCGTTCAGTATTTGGATGAGGGAGGGAGACTATGACGTTCACCCGCAACGCAAGGCTTATTGCAGCCTTGCTTGGCGCGACGATGCTGACGCCGGGGCATGTCTTTGCACAGACGGCACCGGACGCATCTGCAGTGGCAGAGGCGCCGGTTGCCGATGATGCTGCGACCGGATTTCTGGATGAAACTACGCTGGATGCGATGACCGCGCCCATCGCGCTTTATCCCGACGAGTTGCTGGGGCAGGTGCTGGTTGCCACCACCTATCCGATGGACGTGGTCAAGGCAGACCGGTTCCTGCTGAAGAACCCCGATCTGGCCGACAAGGACCGCGCAAAAGCAGTGAACGAGCAGGATTGGTCGGATTCGGTCAAAAGCCTTGCTGCCGGGTTTCCAGAGCTGATCGGGCGCATGGCCGAGCACATCGACTGGACCGAATCGATGGGCGATGCGCTGATCGTGCAGACCGACGATGTGCTGGCCTCGATCCAGCGGATGCGGGCGCAGGCCAAGGTGAACGGCTATCTGGAAGACAATGCGGCGATGAACGTCGAAACCGACGAAAGTAGCGGTGATATCACCATCAGTTCGGCCAACCCGGACGTCATCTATGTGCCGCAATACACCGACACAGTCTATACGCAGCCCGCGCCCGCGACGGCCTATTACGTCAATGACGGCAACGATTGGGGCGATGCCTTGGCGACCGGGGCGATCATCTTTGGCACGGCGATGATTATCGACAACATCTTTGACGATGACTGGGGCAATGGCTGGGACAACGGCTATTGGCACGGCAATGGCGGTGGCAACAGCATCGACTGGAACGGCGATGTGAACATCGACAACGGCATCAACATCGGCAATGGCGTGGGCAACGGCATCGGCAACCGCCCCGGCATCGGCAACGGCGATCACACCAACATCGGCAATGGCAATCTTGGCAACGGCAATCTTGGCAACGGGTCGGGCGATCGGTTTGGCAACGGCTCTGGCGACCGGTTTGGCAATGGGTCCGGCGACCGGGTTGGCGCGGCCACGCAAGACCGCATCGACCGCGGTTATGATGCGAACTTCAAACCCACTGACGCAAGCCGCGAGGCTGCGCGTGAAAAGGTGGCCAAACGGCAGGCAAGCGGCGTGGGCGCTGCCACGCTTCCCGCAGCAACCGGCAAGGGCGACCGGGTTGGCAAGGCGCCATCCAAGCCATCCGCGATGCCCGCATCCAGACCTGCCGCCAAACCGGCGGTGAAACCTGCGGCCAAACCGGCCTCGCGTCCTGCGGCCGCGGCAAAGGCACCGTCGAAACCCAGACCGGCGGCATCCGCTCCGGCCTATAAACCCAGCGGCGGATCGCGCGCGAAAGCATCGTCGCAACGGGGTCACGCAAGCCGGGCAAGGGGGCGCTGAGATGAAGGCAATCTATATTTCGGCCGCGATTGCGGCGCTTGGCCTCGCCAGCACGACAGCCTGGGCAGAACCGGCGAACTACTCCAGCCCCGAGGCCGCGACAGAGGCCTTTGTTGCGGCGCTGGATGCGCATGACAAGGCAGCATTGCTGACGATCTTTGGCCCTGAATCCGAAGATCTGATGGCCTCTGGCGATGCGGAGCGTGACGCAGAGGCGCGGCACGAGTTTCTGGTCGGATACCGCCAGTACCACGCGCTGTCGGACGTGAGCGATGGCAAAAAAGAGCTGGTGATCGGCCGCGAATTATGGCCCTTCCCGGTGCTGTTGGTTAATGGTGAGTCTGGCTGGCATTTCGATCCCGATGGCGCGCGCGATGAAATTCTGGCGCGGCGGATCGGGTTGAACGAGTTGGATGTGATCGACGTTCTGCACCGCGCCGCCGCTGTTCAGGCCCGGTTCCGCAGCTTTGATTATGATGGCGATGGCGTGATGGAATATGCATCCGCCATCCTGTCGGCGCCGGGCATGCGCGACGGGCTGTATTGGCCGCATGAGGATGGCACGCTCGACAGCCCGCTTGGCCCGGAAATCGCCAAGGCTGCCGCAGAAGGCTATAGCGAGGATGGCACCTTGCAAGAGCCGCAGCCCTATCTTGGCTACTATTTCCGCATCCTGACCAAGCAGGGCGATGCCGCCCCGGGTGGTGCCTATGACTATAAGATCAACGGCAATATGGTGGCGGGCTATGGCGTTCTGGCCTATCCGGCTGATCCCGGCAACACCGGCGTGATGAGCTTTATGGTCGGCGAAAACGGTGTCGTCTATGAGGCCGATCTGGGCGACGCCACTTTGGAAACCGCAGGCGCAATCGACGCCTTCAACCCCGGCGAAGGCTGGAGCAAGGTTGAGGAATAGCGGCACATAAGGCCTACTCTTCGGCCCCGTACATCGCAGGATGTGCGGGGCCTTTTCGTTTAGAGGCCGCGACAACAGGCGTCGCGCCTGCTGCAGTCACGGAAATTGGGGAGGGAAGTGGCAGCCCGTAGGGGAGTCGAACCCCTCTTGCCTGGTTGAAAACCAGATGTCCTAACCGATAGACGAACGGGCCACTGCGCGTTTACTAGGCGAGTGTCGTGCGCGCTGCAAGAGGAGAAAAGCGTCTTAACGGTCGATTTTTGCAGCCATGATCGCGATGGCCTGCTGGTACACGGTGGCGGCATTCCACTCTTTGATCACCGCAAAGTTCGGCTCGCCTTCCTGATAGCCTTTGCCGGGTTTCCAGCCCTTCTGGCGCAGGTAGTTGGCGGTGGTGGCCATCGCATCGGACAGATCGGTCAGGTCGATCTTGCCATCGCCGTTGCCATCGACGCCGTAGGTCAGCGCATTGCCGGGCAGGAACTGCGTATGCCCCAGCTCGCCATGCTTGGCCCCCACCGAATTGGCGGTGATCGAGCCGCGATCCACCAGAATCAGCGCGCCCACCAGATGCGGGCGGAAAAAGTCTGACCGGCGGCAATCCCAGGTCAGGGTGGCGATGGCCGAAACCACGTTGGTGTCACCCATGAAACTGCCAAAGCCGGTTTCCATGCCGTGAATCGCCAGCAGCACTCCGGCGGGCACGCCGTATTGCGCCTCAAGATCGGCGTAGAACTGCGGGTTCTTGGCCTTTTTCTTGCGCCCCATGCTGATGATGGTGTTCGAGCCGCGCACCTCCATGAACTTTGACAGCGAGTATTTGAAGCTTTTCTGGTTGCGGTCCGCACCGATGGTGACGGTGGAATAGCTGGCCCCCAACAGCGCGGCGCGCCCGGCCTTGCCCACGCCATCCGCCTTGACCTCTTCGGCCATGGTGATCTTCCAATCCTCGAACCCCGAGGCGGTATTGCCGCAATCGGCGGCGAGGGCGGGAAAGGACAGCAGCGCCGCGACCGTTGCGGCAGAAAGGATTTTGAAAACCACGATATGACCCTGAAATGAGTGTTACCGTGAGTTTAGCCGCCAATCGGCGCAGCGCAAGAAATCTAACGCCCTGCGGCAATTGGCTTTGAGATATCAGGAACAAGTGGCAGCCCGTAGGGGAGTCGAACCCCTCTTGCCTGGTTGAAAACCAGATGTCCTAACCGATAGACGAACGGGCCACTGTCGGTGGAGGGGTGTCTAATGGCAGGGGCGCGGGGGCGCAAGAGGGAAAATCACGCTTTTGCGGCGTCTTCCAGACGAAATTGCACACGGGTGCGTCCGCCCCAGCTGTTCAGCTCTAGCCGGCCGGTAAGGTGAAAGCGTTGGTGGCCTGCGTTTTCCAGCGCGGGGCCAAGGGTGGCGTCAAAGGCGCCAAAGGCGATGCCTTCGATGCGCGCGCCCATGCCATCGCCGAAGGACAGTTTCAGGTGGCTGTCGCCCAGGCGGCGGGTGGTGACGGCCATATCGGCGAAGGCAAAGCGGGGGGCGGGGGCTGCGGCGCCGAAGGGGCCCGCCGCCTCGATCTGTTCGACAAATCCGGGGGTTGCGGCGGTGGGGGACAGCAGGCTGTCGATGCGCAGATCCTCATGCCCGGCGGCACCCGCGCCCTGCTTGGCCAAAAGCTCGCCCAGGCGGGCCATCGCCGCCTCTAGCTGATCGCGCGCCACGGTCAGGCCTGCGG
>CAMFLG010000019.1 GCA_945957495.1 uncultured Pseudorhodobacter sp.
CGAGATTCCTCTACGTCTCGTGGGCTCGGAGATGTGTATAAGAGACAGGCCAATATCACCACCGATGGGGTGAACCCGGCCGTGGCGACGGATGCGGTGTTTGGCAGCTATATCGACTGGATGTCGAAGGATTACGCACGGCTATCGCCGACGCCGGATCAGTTTGAGGCCTTTGTCGGCCAGATTTCGGAAATGTGGGCGAGCCAGCCGAACTGGACCGATGCGCAGGTGGCGGCGATCACGGTGCCGACCGAGATTGTGGTGGGCGACCATGATGAGGCGATTCTGCCCGCACATTCCGAAAAGATCGCCGGGCTGATCCCGGGGGCAAAGCTGGTGATCCTGCCCGACGCCAGCCATTTCGCGATGCTGCAGGCGCCCGATGAATATACGGCGGCGGTGCGGGCGTTCATTGATCAGTGACCGGAACCCGCGGGGGGCTGTCTGCCCCCCGCACCCCCCGAGAGTATTTCAGCCAGTATGAAAGCAAATTTTAGATAAGTTTTAGGGGTTTTCAGACCAGGCCATAGCGGCGGCGGGCCTCGCGGAAGGACATCAGCTTTTGCCGCTTTTCGTCCCAGAGGTGCAGGTTCACGGAGCGGAAGCTTTGCCAGATGGTCAGGCGCTGCGCCTCGGCCAAGGCGCGGTTGTCGCGCAGCACTTCGGGCAGGCGGTAGAAGGGGATGCGGCTGTACAGGTGGTGGACATGGTGGATACCGATGTTCGCCGTCAGCCAACGCAGGGGTTGCGGCAGGACGTAGTGCGACGAGCCTTCAAGGGCGGCCTGATGCACTTGCCAGTCTTCGGTTTTCGACCAGTGGGTTTCCTCGAACTGATGCTGCACATAGAACAGCCAGACGCCGATGGTGCCCGCGATGACCGAGGTGGGCAGGTAGATCAGCAGCACCGGCATGAAGCCGCCCAGCCAGATCATCAGGGCAAGGCCGATGACGATCATGGCGTTGGTGCCCATAGCGGACGTCCAATAGCGCCAGCCGGAGTGCATCAGGCCAAAGGGCAGGCGGTTTTGCAGGATGAACAGGTAGCTGGGGCCAAGCACGAACAGCACCACCGGGTTGCGGTAGGTGCGATACCAGAACCGGCCCCAGGCGGAACGGGCACGGTATTCTTCAACCGTGAGGGTCAGCACATCGCCGATGCCGCGATGATCCAGATTGCCGTGATGCGAATGGTGGATGGAATGGGTGCGGCGCCAGACATCATAGGGGGTCAGGGTCAGCACGCCCAGCACCCGGCCCACCCAATCCTGCGCGGTGCGGTTGGCGAAGAAAGAGGCGTGGCCGCAATCGTGCTGAATGACGAAGATGCGCACCAGAAACGCGCCGTTCAGCAGGGCGATGCCGAAGGCGAGCCAGTAGCTGACCGACATGGCGAGCCAGGCAAGGGTCCACAGCAGCAGGAACGGCACCAGCGTGACCACCAGTTCCAGGATGCTGCGCCAGGTTGAGGGTTCGCGGTACTGTGCCAGCACGCGCACCCAATCCTTGGCCGCAGGCGATTGCACCGGCGTCGGCGTGGTTTCGTCAGGTCTTGTCATGTCAGGCGCCCTTACGCTCTGCCCGGTCTGCCACCGGAGGGCCGCGGCGCTGTTGGGGCGCTTTGTGTTATGGTTGGGCCGGATGCATCACCGGCCATTGTGCGGGGTACAATGACGCCTGCGCACGGCGCTGCAAAGGGCTAATTTTTCTGCGCGGATTTCCGCTGCTTTTCGGTGGCGGACTTTAGCTGACCGCAGGCGGCCATGATGTCTTCGCCGCGCGGGGTGCGGATCGGGCTGGCGTAGCCCGCGTTATAGATGATGTCGGCAAAGGCATGGATGCGGTTGCCGGACGATCGTTTGTAGGGCGCGCCGGGCCATTCGTTGAACGGGATCAGGTTGACCTTGGCCGGGATGCCGCGCAGCAGTTCCACAAGGCGGTGGGCGTCTTCCTTGCTGTCGTTGACGTGATCCAGCATCACATATTCGAAGGTGATGCGTTCGGAATTCGACAGGCCGGGGTATTCGCGCAGCGCGTCCAGCAGGGTGGCGATGTTCCATTTCTTGTTGATCGGCACCAGTTGGTCGCGAACCTCATCGGTGGTGGCGTGGAAACTGACGGCCAGAAGGCAGCCGATTTCGGTGGCGGTGCGGGCGATTTCCGGCACCACGCCCGAGGTGGACAGCGTGATGCGGCGGCGGCCCAGCGCGATGCCTTCCCCATCCATCACGATATTCATCGCGTCGCGGACGTTATCGAAATTATACAAGGGCTCGCCCATGCCCATCAGCACGATGTTGGAAACCAGCCGGGTTTCGTCCTTGGGCGCGCCGGGGGTGGGCCATTCGTCCAGATCGTCGCGGGCCAGCATGACTTGCCCCACGATTTCCGCCGCCGTCAGGTTGCGCACCAGTTTCTGCGTGCCGGTGTGGCAGAAGGAACAGGTCAGCGTGCAGCCGACCTGGCTGGAGATGCACAGCGTGCCGCGATCGGTTTCGGGGATATAGACCACCTCAACCTCGTGCCCGCCCGCGATGCGGACCAGATATTTGCGGGTGCCGTCGGTGGAGACTTGTTTGGTGACGATCTCGGGCACTTCGGTGACGAAGTTTTCCGCCAGCAGCGCGCGGTAATCTTTCGCGAGGTTGGTCATCGCGTCGAAATCGCGCACGCCCCAGTGATAGACCCATTGCCAGACCTGACCCACGCGCATCTTGGCCTGCTTTTCCGGCGTGCCTGCGGCGATGAGGGCGGCGCGCATCTGATCGCGGGTCATGCCGATGAGGTTGGCTTTGCCGCCCTCTGGCAATTTGCGCGGGATGGTCAGCACGTCTTGGGTGATGGGGGCGGTCATGTTGGGTCCGTTCGGCGGGTGAAGCCGCTCATATAAGTGATTCGAGCGAGAATGCAAAACGCCCTGACGCGGCTGTCAGGGCGGCTTGAAACCTTAGGGCCGAAGGGTCGGGGTTATTGGCACTGTTTGGCGGCTTCGTCCATCGCGGCGGTAAAGCCGCGCAGGCTGAAGGTGTCTTTGGTCTGCGTGCCTTTGGCGGAATGGCCGGTGAGGATGGCGCTGGCGCCCTTCTTCAGCGCGGCAAGCACTTTGACATCATCGTCGGGGCCCGACGTCCAGGCCCATTCGCCATCGGTCACCAGTTTGAAGGCCGTGCCGTCCACATCAAGCGCCACGGTCGAGCCGGGTTCAAACGGGTAGCCGCCCGAGAAGGAAATCTCACCGGGTTTGCCGGGGTGGAAGGTGACGAAGAGAAGAATGTCGCCGCGACGCACCGAAACCGGCTTGCCGCCCTTGGTGTTGACGGTTTCCTTGGGTGCCGAGACGCCCCAGCATTCCTTGGGCGTGCCATCGGCAAAAACGCTCCAATCCGTCATGGTGGCGACCTTTGCGGTCGAATCCTGCGCCAGTGCCGCTGTGGCTGCGCCAAGGCTGATCAGGGAAAGCGCGGCGGCGCCTGCCGCACGGGTCATCCAGCTTGTCATTCGTTTGGCCTCCAAGCCGCGTTGCCTCTGTCCGCACATCAGCCGCTTTGATCGCGGTTTTTCCTGTAGCGCGGAGCATTTACACTCGATATGCCCTGCATAACCGAAATATGACGTTCCGCGAAAGCCCCGGGCAACAGAATCGGGCAGAAAATCGCGCATTGGTGATGGAGATGGCAATGGGTGCAGCGGCAGAGATGGTGCAATTGTGGCGCGGCGGGCTGTTGGAAAGCACGCATCGCGGCCATGCGGTGATTTGCGATGACAGCGGCGCGATTGTCGAGGCCTGGGGCGATCCGGCGCGGGTGATCTTTCCGCGGTCGTCCTGCAAGATGTTGCAGGCGCTGCCTTTGCTGGAAACCGGGGCGGCGGATCACTTTGGGTTGACCGACCGGCAGGTGGCCTTTGCCTGCGCCAGCCATCAGGGCGAGGCGCTGCATGTGGGCGCGGCAAGCCAGTGGCTGGCCGATCTGGGGCTGGGCGAGGCGGATCTGCGCTGTGGCCCGCATGAGCCTTTGGACAAGACCGAACGCGACCGGCTGATCCGGGCCGATGAGGCGCCTTGCCAGTTGCACAACAACTGTTCGGGCAAACATTCGGGCTTTTTGACCGTGACCAAGCATCTGAAGGCCGGGGCGGAATATGTTGAGGTGGATCACCCGCTGCAAAAGGCGGTGAAGGCGGCGTTTGAAGAGGTGACGGGCGAGGACAGCCCCGGCTATGGCATTGATGGCTGTTCGGCGCCGAACTTTGCAACCTCGGTTGCCGGGTTGGCGCGGGCAATGGCGGTTTTTGCCAAGGCAGGCGAATCCGGGTCTGTGCGTGAACGGGCGATGCATCGGTTGACCCGGGCGATGGCAACCTATCCCGAGATGGTGGCGGGTGAGGGCCGCGCCTGCACCGAGCTGATGCGGGCGATGGGCGGCCGCGTGGCGATCAAGACCGGGGCCGAGGCGGTGTTCGTGGCGATCATCCCCGAAAAACGTCTTGGCATCGCGCTGAAGATCGAGGACGGCAACAGCCGCGCGTCAGAGGCGGCGCTGGTGGCGTTGCTGGCGCGGATCGGGGTGCTGGATGCAGCCAGCCCTGCGGCGCAGAAACGCCTGCCCGCGCCGCAGATCAACTGCCGGGGGCTTGAGGTGGGCGAGTTGCGGCTGGCCGAGGGGTTCTTGTAAACCGCTTGATTTACCGGGGTGGCGGGGTAAGCTACGGTTATGACGGTGCAAACGCCGACCCCTTTCCCCAGCCCAGAGCCTGCGCCCGATCAGGTGGTTTTTGATCGCCATGAGTTGGGCGCGATCCTGCGGCTGTATGGGCAGATGGTGGCGGCGGGCGAGTGGCGCGATTACGGCCTGTCCTTCCTGCGCGAGGTGGCGGTGTTTTCAGTGTTCCGCCGCACGGCAGAGTTTCCGCTGTACCGGATCGAAAAGCGACCCAAGCTGCGCGGGCGGCAGGGGATGTATTCGGTAGTGGGCATGGACGGGTTTATCCTGCGGCGCGGTTCCGATCTGGCGCAGGTGCTGCGGGTGCTGGAGGCCAAGCTGATCCGCCCGGTGGAGTGAGGCTTAGGGAAAATTCTTGCAGGAAGAATTTTCGGGGGGCTGTCTGCCCCCCCACCACATTGGCAGTGCCAATGTGGCCCCCCCGAGGATATTTTTGCCAAGATGAATGCTAATTTTAACTAAATTGTCTGGGTTATCCTGCGGCGGTGGGTGACGGGGCTGTTTTCGGCGGTGAGGATTCGGGTGATGCAGGCGTCGGTGTTTTCATAGGCGACCGACATCGTATGGCCGTTGGCGTGGATCAGCCGGGAGTCGTCAACGATCAGGGCGATGTGGCCCTTCCAGAACATCAGATCACCGCGCCGCAAGGGGGCGGTTTCGGGCAACTCCTCGCCCAGCGATTCCTGCAGATCGCTGTCGCCGGGGGCTTTGATGCCGCAGGCGTGCAGCGCGGTTTGGGCAAGGCCGGAACAGTCGATCCCGGCGCGCGAGTTGCCGCCCCATAGGTAAGGCGTGCCAAGAAAGGTTTCGGCCACGGCGACGGGATCGGTCAGGCGTTCGGCCAAGGGGCGCAGGTGCGGTGTGGGGATGAAACCTTGCGTGGTTTCGGTGAATTTCGGGGTTTGCGACAACACCTCTACCTGCGCGCCCATCGGCAGGGCGGCGATTTCGCGCGCCTGCACGCGGGGTTCGGGGTAAAGATGCGTGCCGGGGGTGGCGACCCAATGCGTCGGCTTCGGGCCGTCAGACAGGGCGTCGTCAGGCAGCCAGCCGCAGTAGCCGTCCTTTTCGGCAAAGCCGAAGGCGTGGCCATCCTCATGGTCGATGACGGTAAAGCCCTCTCCCAGCCAAAGCTGGCGTTCGCGCGGGCCGTTCGGGCGCCGCAGAAGATCGACCAGCGGCATCGCCACGCGCAGGCGGGTGCCTTCGGTGTAGGCGGGGGCGGCGTGGTGGCCCTGCAACGAGATATGGGCGATGCGGGCGGTGGCGGGGGTGGTGCGGCGATCCATGTCAGAGGTCCAGCATGGCGGGCAGGCCTGCAAGGATGGCGCGCGCGCCCTGCCCCACCCCGCCCTTGGGACGGGCGGGCAGATCGGCGGGGGTGTGGCCGTAGATGTCGAAATGCATATAGCGCGGATGATCGGCAAAGCGGCGCAGGAACAGCGCGGCGGTGACGGAACCGGCGAAGCCCCAGCCGGGGGCGTTGTCCAGATCGGCGATGCCGGGTTCGATGACGGCTTCGTAAGGCGTGTGGAAGGGCATGCGCCAGACCGGATCAAAGCTGGCTATGGCGCCGGATTCCAGGGCTGCGGCCATGCCGGCATCGTCAGTGTAATAGGGCGCAAGATCGGGGCCAAGCGCGGTGCGGGCGGCACCGGTAAGGGTGGCCATGGAAATCAGGGCATCCGTGGGCGCCTCGCCCGCCCAGGCAAGCGCATCGGCCAGGATCAGGCGGCCTTCGGCGTCTGTGTCGTTCACCTCGACCGTCAGGCCCTTGCGCGATGTCAGAATGTCTTTCGGTTTCAGGGCATTGCCTGCGATGACGTTTTCCACCGCCGCCACGATGACGCGCAGGCGGATGGGCAGGCCCAGTTGCATGATCATCTGCGCCGCGCCCATGACGGTGGCGGCACCGCCCATGTCTTTCTTCATCAGCGTCATGCCAGAGGTCTTGATGTTCAGCCCGCCGGTGTCGAAACAGACGCCTTTGCCCACCAACGTCAGGCTGGGGCCGGTGCTGCCCCAGGTCAGATCCATCACGCGCGGCGCGCGTGGTGAGGCGCGACCGACGGCGTGGATCATCGGGAAGTTCTGCGTCAGCAGATCGTCGCCGGTGATCACCCGGGTTGTGGCGCCAAAGCGGGTGGCAAGGGCGCGGAAGGCCTGTTCCAGTTCATCCGGGCCAAGATCGGCGGCGGGGGTGTTGATAAGGTCGCGGGTCAGGTATTCAGCCTCGGCCATCGCCAGAAGCCGGGCGGCATCGCAACCTTGCGGCAGAACCAGTTGCGCCGGGGCCGGATCGGATGTGCCGGGGCGATAGCGGGTGAAGCGGTATTGCGCCAGAAGCCAGCCCAGCGCAGCCTCGTCCCGCTGCGGTTGGGTCAGGGTGCCGGTCAGCGCCCATGCGCCTGCGGGCAGGGTCGTGGCGGCTTTGGCCAAGGGGAAACGCTGGCGGGCGCGGGATTGCGGCGTGCCATGACCGATGACGGCTGCGGCGACGCCCGCATCGCCGGGGATCAGGCGCAGATCCCCCAAGGCAGCGTCAAAGCCCTGCGCCGCAAGCCAGGCCTGCACAGGGGCGGGTTGGCTGGCGAGGAATTGCGCAAGATCGTCGGGCGCCACGACATAAAGCGGGCGGGCGGCGGGGCTGGCATCGGCAAAGGCGGGGGTCATTCGGGCATCCTTTCAGGCTTGCCCGAACCCTAGTGCAGGAAAGTCCGGCACGGAATCGGAAAATCATGGGCGCGCGCGCTGCCGGGCGGGGTGGCGGAGTTTTGGAAAACTCCGGTCCGATTTCTTCGAAGAAATCGGGGCCACGCCCCTAGATCAGGGTCTGATCCAGCAGCGTCTTGTCCGGCGCCAATGAGCGTTCGGCGATGCGCAAAAGCCTTGCCCAGACGGCGGAAAAGGCGGTGACATCGCCCACATCCAGGCAATAGCGCACATCCGCCGCCACATCAGCCAGCGACACCATGCCCAGATGTTCGCCCATCTGTTGCAGGCGGCGCAACTGGCGGGCGACATCGCCCATCTGATGCGCACGCACCTGCGTGGCAAGCCCCGCCATCGTCAGCGCCAATTCGCCCAAGGCGCGCGCCACCACCTGTTCGCCAGAGGCCGTGCCAAGGCTGCGATAGATCGAAGCGATCGGTTCGGCATCTTGCCGCACGCGATCGTTTGGCCGCAAGGCCACCACATTTTCCATTTCCGCACCCACTGCGTTTCACACCCAGAGCCATCCTGCGCCCGGCGTGCTGAAGAAAAGGTTTCGGGGGCAAAAAGAAATCTCTCGAATTTTCTGCAAGTGCAGCATAGTAAAGGGTCAGAGACATCTGACAGGACGCTGACCATGAGCCATGCCCGCCTGCTTCCCGCCTATCTTGTCCAGCGCTTCCACGGCTGGAGGGCGACAACCTATCAAGACAACAAAGCCTGGTTCCGCCGCCTTGCCGAAAGCGGGCAGCATCCGCGCGCGATGGTGATTTCGTGCTGTGACAGCCGGGTGCATGTGACCTCGATCTTTGGCGCGGATGAGGGGGAGTTCTTTATCCACCGCAACATCGCCGGTCTGGTTCCCCCCTACAACCCCGACGGGGAAAGGCACGGCACGTCGGCGGCGGTGGAGTATGCAGTCACGTCGCTGGGGGTGGCGCATATTGTTGTGCTAGGCCATTCCAGTTGCGGCGGGGTGAAGGGGTGCCATGACATGTGCTCTGGCCACGCACCTGAACTGCTGGAAAAGACCAGCTTTGTCGGGCGCTGGATGGATATTCTGCGCCCTGGCTATGAGCGTATCGAAGGCCTGCCGCAGACCGAACGCCTGCCTGCGCTGGAAAAGCAGGCGGTGATCGTCAGTCTGGAAAACCTGATGAGTTTCCCATTCGTCAAGGCGGCGGTCGAGGATGAACGCCTGACGCTGCACGGGCTGTGGACCAACACCGGCGAAGGTGGGCTGGAACAGCTGGACCCGGCGACGGACAGCTTTGTTCCGGTCTGATCCCGGCAGAAGGCCGCAGCTTTCCGCCTGCCAGATTGCAATTCGTCGCCCTTGGCCTTAGATGCAAGGACAACCGCCGCGACCATAGGGCCAGCACGCGCATGAACTGGATTTCGAACTACGTCCGCCCCAAGATCAACTCGCTGTTTTCGCGGCGGGAGGTTCCCGAGAATCTTTGGACCAAATGCCCCGAATGCGGCACAATGCTGTTTCACCGCGAACTGGCGGCGAATCTGAACGTCTGCACCTCTTGCGATCACCACATGGCGATCACGCCGCGCGACCGCTTTACCGGGCTGTTTGACGGCGGGATCTTTGTGGAGGTGAAGGTCAAGGAACCCATCGCCGACCCGCTGCATTTCCGCGATCAGAAGAAATATCCCGACCGGCTGCGCGCGGCGCAGAAGGCCACGGGCGAGCGTGATGCGATGCTGGTGGTGGAAGGCGAGATCGGTCGCACCGGGGTTGTGGTGGCGGCGCAGGACTTTGCCTTCATGGGGGGGTCGATGTCGATGTATGTCGGCAATGCGATCATCGCGGGCGCACAGCGCGCAATCGAGACGAAGCGGCCCTTCGTGCTGTTTTCCGCCGCAGGTGGGGCGCGGATGCAAGAGGGTATTCTGGGCCTGATGCAGATGCCGCGCACGACCGTGGCGGTGCAGATGCTGAAAGAGGCGGGGCTGCCCTATGTGGTGGTGCTGACGCATCCGACGACCGGGGGCGTAACGGCCTCTTACGCGATGCTGGGCGATGTGCAGATTGCCGAACCGAATGCGCTGATCGGTTTTGCGGGCGCCCGGGTGATCGAACAGACGATCCGCGAAAAGCTGCCCGAAGGGTTCCAGCGCGCCGAATATCTGCTGGATCACGGCATGTTGGACCGGGTGACGCATCGCAAGAACATGCGCGATGAGTTGATCACGATTCTGCGGATGCTGACCAACCTGCCACCCGCCATCAAGGGCGAATTGCCCGCGCCCGGCGTGATTGCCGAAGCGGTGGTGGAGCCTGCCGTCGAGAGCAAAGCGTGAGCACAGGGTCCGACGCCGTTCTGGAACGGATGATGACGCTGCATCCGAAGGTGATCGACCTGACGATGGATCGGGTCGAGCGGCTGTTGGCGGCCCTGGGCCATCCAGAGCGGCGGTTGCCGCCGGTGATCCATATTGCGGGCACCAATGGCAAGGGCAGCACGCAGGCGATGATTCGCGCCGGGCTGGAGGCAGAGGGTGCCTTGGTGCATGCCTATACCTCGCCGCATCTGGCCCGGTTTCACGAACGCATCCGGCTGGCGGGTGAGTTGATTTCGGAACCCGCGCTGACGGCATTGCTGGATGAATGCGTGGTGGCGAACGGACCCGAGGCAATCACGTTTTTCGAGATCACCACCTGCGCGGCCTTTCTGGCCTTTGCGCGCGTGCCTGCGGACTACACCTTGCTGGAGGTGGGTCTGGGCGGGCGGCTGGATGCGACGAATGTGGTGGAAAAACCCGCATTGACCATCATTACGCCCGTGTCCATCGACCATCAGCAATATCTGGGCGAGACTTTGCCCGAGATTGCCGGGGAAAAGGCCGGGATCATCAAGCGCGGCGTGCCGGTGATCGTGGGGCCGCAGGAATTGTCGGGGCTTGAGGTGATCGAGGCGCGCGCGGCGCGGCTGGGGGCGCCGGTTCTGGCCTATGGCCAGCATTGGCACGTCTGGGAAGAGGCCGGGCGGCTGGTGTTTCAGGATGAAAACGGGCTGCTGGACCTGCCCTTGCCGAACCTGCCGGGGCCATTTCAGGTGCAGAACGCCGGGGCGGCGCTGGCCGCGTTGCGCGCCTTGGGCAAGGGCGAGGCGGCCTGTGCAGCAGCGGTGACGCGGGCCTTTTGGCCGGCGCGGATGCAGCGGCTGCGGGTGGGGCCATTGGTGGCCTTGGCCCCGCAGGTGGAGTTGTGGCTGGATGGCGGGCACAACCCGGCGGGCGGGGCGGCGGTGGCGGCAACGCTGGCGCGGATGCCAGAGCGTGAGACGCATCTGATCTGCGGCATGCTGAACACCAAGGATGTGCGCGGCTATATGCAACCGCTGGCGCCGCATGTCACGCGACTGCATGCGGTGTCGATTCCCGGCGAGGCGAACACCCTGCCCGCCGAGGTGACGGCGAAGGCCGCGCAATCGGCGGGGATGGACGCGGTGACGGCAGGCTCGGTTGCCGAGGCGCTGGCCACGATTGCGGCGGCCAACGCGCAGGCGCGGGTGTTGATCTGCGGGTCGCTGTATCTGGCAGGCGGCGTGCTGCGCGAAAACGGCTGAGGTTGGGCGCGCGTGGGGGGCTGTCTGCCCCCCGTCCATTGGCCATGCCAATGGCCCCCCCCCGAGAGTATTTCAGCCAGTATGAAAGCAGATTTTAGATAAGTTTTATGGATTGATCCGGCGATTGCCCGGCTGTTCAGGGCGCTGCGAACGCGGTAGGCTCTGCCCCAATCGTCATCGGGGCGCGGGCGGGCGAAGGCATGGAGATCGACCCACGGTTCAAACAGGCGCGGGCGCGGTCGGCGCAGCGGCGCAGGAATGCCTGGGCCGTGCCTTTGGTGATCTGGGGCGGGGGATTTGCCGCGCTGGCGGTCGTGGTGGCGGCGCTGTTCTTTGGCGGGGTGCTGCGCTTTGGTGCGCCGAAGGCCCCGGAAGAGACGGCAGAGGCGCCCGAGGCCGCCGGATCGGCCTATGTTTCGGCCTTTGTCGATCTGGCGGGCGATCCGATGCGGTTGCGCTTTGATGTCGGCGCTGCAGAAAAGACCAAGCCGATCCTGCGCCCGATTGAGATTCCGGCAGGGCGGGCGGGCAATGAACTGTCGGTGCTGTCGGATGATCTGATCACCGGGGAAGAGGCGCTGATCACCACGATTCCGTCCAGCCGCGAGGATTTCGCCTATTTTCAGGCGCAAAAGACGCTGCCATCGCAGGCGCCGAAACCACAGCAGATGGTGCCTGCCACCACCCAGGGCGAGACCGTCGTGGTGGAGGGCGACGAGGCGGGATGGGGCGACAACGTTGAGGGTCAGGCGGCGGGGCCAGTGACCTATGTGAAAACGGTGATCGAGGACACCACCAGCGTGAACCTGATCCTGCCCGAGGCGCAGCGCGCGCAGCCCTATCAGGACACTTTCCTGCGGCTGAAAGACACCACCAACCTGACCGAGTTGATGACCGAGGCCGGGATGAACGACGCGGCGGCGGCGCGGTTTTCCGCCGGGGCGGCCATTCTGATTCCAGAATTCGCCAGTCTGAAGGACGGCTATATTCTGGCGATGCGCGCGGCCAATCGCAGCGGCATGATGGTGCCGGTGCAAGCCTCGCTTTACACCAAGGACACCTATTTCGGTTCGGTCGCGCTGAGCGATGCGGGCAAGGTTGTGACCTCTGCCGACCCTTGGGTGGAGGAGGATCTGTTCAGCTATGCCGGGGACAAGGTGGCGGCGGATGCCGATGTCAGCCGCAAATACCGGATGCTGGATGCGTTCTATTCGGCGGCGATCCGCAATGGCGTGCCCTCGGCGGTGGTGGCGGAAACCATTGTGATGATGAGCCAGGCCTTTGATATGGAGAGCTTTGCCGCACCCGGCGACAAGATGACCCTGATCTATTCAAAAGAGCCGGGCAGCGATGGGCCGGGGCCGGGCCAGGTGCTGTACGCCTCGATCAAGGGCGAAGGCAAGGTGATGGAGTGCAACGTCTACAAGATGCCCAACACCGAGGATTACGCCTGTTTCGGCCCGGGGGGCAGCAACGGTGGTGGCGGCGGCGGGGGCGGGGTGCGGCTGCGCGCGGGGTTTGTGACGCCGACGCAAGGCGTGCTGACATCGCGCTTTGGGCCAAGGATGCACCCGATCCTGAAGGTGGTGAAGGTGCATAACGGCACCGATTGGGCGGCGCCGGTGGGCACGCCGATCGTGGCGGCCTTTGCGGGCACCATCCTGTTTGAGGGCGATGGCGGCACCTATGGCAATCTGATCAAGATCAGCCATCCCGGCGGGATCGAGACGCGCTATGCCCATATGAGCGCCTTTGCCGATGGGGTTAAGCAGGGTGACAGTGTCACAGCTGGGGAGTTGATTGGCTATATCGGCACGACCGGGCGATCCACCGGGCCGCATCTGCACTTTGAATTCTACGAAAACGGCGTGGCCGAGGATCCGCTGACGGGCGATGATGCTGCGGTGGCGGATGGCGGCGGATCGGCGGTGGAGGTGCTGGTTGATCAGATCATCCGGGTGGAATCGGGCGGCAAGGCCGATGCGGCCAACCCCAATTCCACCGCCGTTGGCCTTGGGCAGTTTGTCGAAGGCACCTGGATCATGATGATGAACAAGTATCGGCCCGACCTTGCCTCGACCATGGATCGGGCGGCCTTGCTGGCGCTGCGCACCGATCCGACACTAAGCCGCGAGATGGTGACGGCGCTGGCGCGCGAGGGCGAATCCTATCTGCGGGCGCGCGGGCATGAGATTACGGCGGGGCGGCTGTATCTGTGCCATTTCCTGGGGGCGGAGGGGGCCAACAAGGCGCTGAATGCCACCGATGACCAGATGGTGATTGATGTGATGGGTGCCTCGGTGGTGTCGGCCAACAGCTTTCTGGTGGGCAAGACCATTGGCGATCTGAAGCAATGGGCGGAAAACAAGATGAATTCCAAGGGCGGCGGCAGCCTGCCCGCCGTGGCCGCCACCCCGCCCGAGGTTCTGGCCTATCAGAAGATCATCGCGGGGATATTGGCGTCTTTGCCGACTTGAGTGGCCAAAGGAAAAGGTGCGTGAGATCACGCACCCTACCGCAGGCTTTCAGGGGATTGGGTAGGGTGCGTGATGTCACGCACCCCGGCCCTGTTCAGGCGAAATCGTAGCCGATCTTGCCGTCTTTCATCACGATTTCCACCGAGGTCATCGGCGTTTGCGACACCATCCGGCTGAGAACCTCACGCGAGAGTTCCGGCAGAACGGTGTTGGTGATGATGTTGTCCACCATGCGGCCACCCGAATCCGGGTCTTTGCACTGTTCGACCATATAGGCCATCACCTCTGGCGAGACGGTCATGGTGGCGCCGTGGTTTTCCTTCATCCGGCGCACGATCGCCTTGAGTTTCAGGTTGACGATGCCCGACAGCACATCGGCCGACAGCGGGAAATAGGGGATCGTCACGATGCGGCCCAACAGTGCGGGCGGGAACACGCGGGTGAGGTAGGGTTTCATCGCCTCGGACAGGTCTTCGACCGCGGGGCGGGTTTCGCCCTTTTCGGCCATGTCCATGATCACTTCGGTGCCGACGTTCGAGGTCAGCAGGATCAACGTGTTCTTGAAGTTGATCGGGCGGCCCGAGCCATCCTCCATGATGCCCTTGTCGAACACCTGAAAGAACAACTCATGCACGTCGGAGTGCGCCTTTTCAACCTCGTCCAGCAGCACGACGGAATGCGGTTTGCGGCGCACGGCCTCGGTCAGCCGACCACCTTCGCCATAGCCGACATAACCGGGAGGCGCGCCTTTCAAGAGGGATACGGTGTGCGCCTCTTGGAATTCGGACATATTGATGGTGATGATGTTCTGTTCGCCACCATAGACCGCCTCGGCCAGCGCCAATGCGGTTTCGGTTTTGCCGACGCCGGACGGGCCGCACAGCATGAACACGCCGATGGGCTTGTTCGGGTTGGCCAGTTTTGCCGACGCAGTTTCGATGCGTTTGGCAATCATTTCAAGGCCATGGTCCTGACCGATGACGCGCTCTTTCAGGCGATCCGCAAGGGTGAGGATCATCTGCAATTCGTCGGACACCATGCGGCCTGCGGGAATGCCCGTCCAATCCGAGATGATCGAGGCGACCGATTGCTCATCGACGTGGGAATAGACCATACGGTCGTCAGGGCTGGTTTCTTCCAGCCCGTGCATTTTTTCTGCCAAGGTCTGCCGCAGGGTGGTGGTATCGGCCCCCTC
Organism: uncultured Pseudorhodobacter sp.; assembly: GCA_945957495.1. Lineage (GTDB taxonomy): Bacteria > Pseudomonadota > Alphaproteobacteria > Rhodobacterales > Rhodobacteraceae > Cypionkella. The sequence continues at coordinate 14,689 of CAMFLG010000019.1, forward strand.
TTCGCCCAAGGCGCCGCGCAGCGACAGGATTTCATCCACCATCGCCTTTTCGCCGGTGTACATGGCTTCGGTCTTGGCAAGCTCTTCCTCGGCGGCGGCCTTTTCGGTCTGCGCCTCGCGGATGCGATCCTCATTCACCTCACCCAGATCGCGCTGCGCCTCTTTCGCGGCGATTTCCGAGGCGAGGGCTTGGATTTTCACCCGCAGATCCTGCACCTTGGCGGGGGTGGTGGATTGGCTGATCGCCACGCGGGCGCAGGCGGTATCCAGCAGCGACACCGCCTTGTCAGGCAGTTGCCGCGACGGGATATAGCGGGCCGACAGGTTGACGGCGGCCACGACCGCCTCGTCCGAGATGCGCACACCATGGTGCTTTTCCATCGGGGCCAGAATGCCGCGCAGCATATAGCAGGCGCGGGCGACATCGGGTTCGTCGATGGTGACGGGTTGGAAGCGGCGGGTCATCGCCGGGTCTTTTTCGAAATACTTGGCGTATTCCATCCAGGTGGTCGCACCAATGGTGCGCAGGGTGCCGCGTGCCAGTGCCGGTTTCAGCAGGTTCGCCGCATCGCCGGTGCCAGCCGCGCCGCCCGCCCCCATCAGGGTGTGAATTTCGTCGATGAACAGGATGATCGGCACGGGGCTACCCTGCACCTCGTCAATCACCGAACGCAGGCGCTGCTCAAACTCACCCTTCATGCTGGCCCCGGCCTGCATCAGGCCCAGATCGAGCATGTAAAGCTTGGTGCCTTGCAGTTTCGGCGGCACGTCATTGGCGGCAAGGCGCTGTGCAAAGCCTTCGACAACGGCGGTTTTGCCAACGCCAGCCTCACCCGTCAGGATCGGGTTGTTCTGGCGGCGGCGCAGCAGGATGTCGATGATCTGGCGGATTTCCTCATCCCGGCCAACGATCGGGTCCATCTTGCCGGATGCGGCAACGGCGGTCATGTCCACTGCAAAGCGGTCCAGCGCCGTGGTGCCGCCCGGGCCGCCAGCCGCCGCAGCGCCAGCTTGGGCGCGGCCAATGCCGGTGCCGTCCATCGGGCGCATGTCTTCTTCGTCGCTGTCTTTCCAGGCGGTGCGCGCCTCGTTCACCAGCATATCGACGTTGATGTCACCAAACACCTTGGACATCTGGATCAGATCGCGGCGCAGCGATTGGTTCTTCAGCGCGGCCACAAGCACATGGCCGGTGCGGATCTGCGCCTCTGCAAACAAGAGGGTGGCATAGTGCCAGCCGCGATCCAGCACATCGGTCAGCTGATCGGAAATTGCGGGCATTTCAGTGGCGTTCTTGCGCAGGCCTTCGATCAGCGTGCCCAGATCCTTGGTCAGCTTGGCGCGATCCAGTTTGAAATGGTTCAGCGTGGCCGAAATATCGGATTTCGGGTTCTGCACGATGTGGAACAGCCAATGCGACAGTTCGACATTGCGGTTGCCTTCGTTCTTGGCGTGACGCAGCGATTGCAGGAAGGCATCGTAGCCGACCCGGTTCAGCTTTCCGGCAACTGTTTCTAGACTGATATCGGCCATTCTATGTATCCCTCCGCGTTTCTTATGAATTCAAGCAATCAAGTGGTTCGTCTGTCAGAAGCAAACACCGCATCGCTGCGGTAGGTTCCCGGCGCAGCGGCGCCCGGGGCAATCCATCCGGTCAGGCCAAGGGCCGCGCCCTTGCCCAGAACGGCGCCCTTGACCTGGGTGGCGGGCAGGCTGGGGG
>CAMFLG010000020.1 GCA_945957495.1 uncultured Pseudorhodobacter sp.
GCCGTAGACCACCCAGATCAGCATGACGAGGCAGGCGATGATGGTGGTTTGCATCAGCACCGACAGCATGTTTTTCGACCGCACAAGGCCGCCGTAGAACAGCGCGAGGCCCGGCAGCGTCATGAAAAGCACCAGCACGGTCGAGGTCATCATCCACGACACGTCGCCCTTGTCCATGACGGGGGCCACGGCCTCGACCACGGGTGCGGCAGCATCTGCCACGGTGGTCGTGGCCTCTTGGGCCATGGCGGGCAGGGCCGCCAGCAGCGCCGCAGCGCCAAGTCCGAGTTTCTTGATCATTTCTTGTCCCCTCTCACAGCGCATCGTCGTCGGCATCGCCGGTGCGCACCCGCAGGGCGCGTTCGACATCCAACATGAAAATCTTGCCGTCACCGATCTTGCCGGTCCTGGCGGTCTTTGTGATCGTTTCCATCACGGTTTCTGCCAGCGCGTCCGAAACCACGAGTTCAAGCCGCATCTTCGGCACGAAGTTCACGGCGTATTCAGCGCCGCGATAGATCTCGGTATGGCCTGATTGCATGCCAAATCCCTTGATCTCGGTGACCATCATGCCCCTTACCCCGATTTCCGTCAGCGCTTCGCGGACTTCGTCGAGTTTGTAGGGCTTGATGGCAGCAATGATCATTTTCACGATGCACCCCTTTTCTGTCCCAAGGCCCCAGCATGGCCCTCATCCAGCAGGAGGCGGCCTTCGCAGGTGCAGCACAAGTTTGCGCAGCGGCGAAAAGCCTAAGAACGTGCCATATGCACAAAATTTAATCAGCATCGGGCGAAGGTGGCGACTATTTATGCGCAGGAGAGTCCCGAATCGCAAATGCCGGTCCTTCGCATTGGCGGCATTTGCGGCTATTGTGCGGCAAAAGACGAAACGAGGCGCAGGCAGGCATGGCAGTATCAGGAAAGGGCGGAAAGCCGCTTGTGGCGGATCAGCGGTATCGCGCCGCCAATGGCACGGGTGGCGCATCAGGTTCGGGCAAAAAGGCCCCGCCGCCCAGCAAGGCCCCGGCCAAGAAAACCAGCCCCCGCAAGCGCCGTCCGCGCGGGTTTATTGCGCGGTTTTTCCTGGCGATCTGGGGCATCATCTGGGCGGTGCTGTGGCGGATCAGCCTGGTTGGCGGGCTGATCCTGGCGGGGATCGTATTCTACTTCTATCAGCAATTGCCCCCCGTTTCGGCCTTGCTGGACGGGCGCGCCAAAGGGTCGGTCACATTGTTGGACCGCAACGATCAGGTCTTTGCCTGGCGCGGCGAGACCTTTGGCGGGCAGATCACCTCGGACACCGTATCGCCCTATCTGAAAAACGCTGTCATCGCGACCGAGGACAAGCGGTTTTACTACCACTTCGGCGTTTCCCCGCGCGGCATCGCCTCGGCCATCAGCATCAACCTTGCCGCAGGGCGCGGCCCGCTGGAGGGCAACGGCGGATCGACCATCACGCAGCAGGTGGCGAAACTGCTGTGCCTTGGCGTTCAATATGACACTACGAAATGGAAATCCGAATCTGATTACGAGGCGGATTGCCGGTCGGGCGGGGTGTATCGCAAGCTGAAGGAAATCCCCTACGCGCTGGCGATGGAACTGAAATATTCCAAGGCCGAAGTGCTGACGATCTATTTCAACCGCGCCTATCTGGGCGCAGGGACGCGCGGGTTCGAGGCGGCGGCGCAGCGTTATTTCGGCATTTCCGCCAATCAGGTCAATCCGGCGCAGGCCGCGATGCTGGCCGGTCTGCTGAAAGCACCGTCGAAATATGCCCCCACCAACAACCTCAAACGCGCGCAGGACCGCGCCGATGTGATCATCGGGCTGATGGAAGAGCAGGGCTATCTGACGCCGGAACAGGCGGCAGAGGCGCATGCCCATCCGGCGGAACTGTCCGAAGCGGCGCAGACGAAATCCGGCGGTTTCTTTGCCGATTGGGTGATGGAGGCGGCGCCCGCCTACCTGACATCGGAAACCACCGAAGACGTGATCATGCGCACAACGCTGGATCAGAAACTGCAAAAGGACGCCGAAGAGGCGCTGGCCTGGGTGTTTGACAACAAGGTCAAGGCCGGGTCCAAGGCGCAGGCCGCGATCGTGGTGATGAGCGCGGATGGCGCCGTGCGCGCCATGGTGGGCGGCCGCAAGATCGAAGAGGCGGGGTCGTTCAACCGCGCAACGCAGGCGCTGCGGCAGACCGGATCATCCTTCAAACCCTTCGTCTACGCCGCAGCGCTTGATCTGGGGTGGAGCCCGTCCGACTTTGTGGAAGACACGCCGCTGACCATCAACATCCCCGGATCGGGGCCGTGGACACCGCAGAACTATGACCATGAATTCAAGGGGCTGATCACGCTGACCACCGCCTTGAAGGAAAGCCGCAACATTCCGGCGGTCAGGGTTTCCGAGGCGGTGGGGCGCGAGGCTGTGCGCGCGATTGCCACCGGTTTCGGCATTGAAAGCAATCTGGCCGATGGCCCGGCACTGGCGCTTGGCGCGTCGGAAAGCACGCTGATCGAAATGACCGGCGCCTATGCGGGCATTCTGAACGGCGGGTCTTCGGTGACGCCCTATGGCATGGTCGAGTTGAAACTGAAGGGCGAAAGCGATGCGCTGATGGGCGCGGGCGGCGGGATTGGGGAGCGGGTGATTTCCGAAGACGCCGCCAAACTGCTGACCTATATGATGGCACAGGTGATGATCAGCGGCACCGGCACCAGGGCGCGGCTGGATGACCGGCAGGCGGCGGGCAAGACCGGCACCACCTCTGCCGCGCGGGATGCCTGGTTCATCGGCTTTACCGCGGATTACGTCACTGGGGTGTGGATCGGCTATGATGACAACACCCCCCTTGTCGGGGTGACGGGTGGCGGCCTGCCTGCCGAAATCTGGCATGAGGTGATGACGCGGGTGGATGAAGGCGTTCCGGTCAGCGAATTGCCGATGATCGTGCCCGAACCGCGCCAACCGCCGCAAGCGGCCCAACCCGAACCACAGGCGCAGCCTGCGGCCCCGCAACAGGACGACCCGGTGGAATCCTTCCTGAAGGATCTGCTGGGCGGCGGGAAGAAGAACTAGAGCCTGTCTGGTTTTCATAGAAACATGCGGATCGAAATTCGCGGTCGAGCGCAGCGAGAGGCAGCGATTTTCGATTCCGTGCTAACCAGACAGGCTTTAGCTTCACCTCCCGTGTCCGCCCAACAAAAAAGCGCCCCCGAAGGGGCGCTTGAGGCCGTATCGCGGTGCGACTTCAGGCGGTTTTCAGCTCTGCAATCAGCGCGTCCAGATTGCCGCCGTTCTTGTCCAGCATGGCGCCGATCTCGGTACGCTCCGAGGTCAGCATGTTCACGCCTTCGATGATGATGTTGAAGAACAACAGCTTGCCGGATTTGTCGCCCACATGCCAGCGCAGATCGAATGGCGCCTGCCCCTGCAGATGCGCGACCGAGATCACCTCGTAATAGCTTTTCAGCGGCTTGGCGTCGGTCACTTCGATGCTGCCGCCGATGAATTCGCGGAACCGCGAGCCGTATTTGCGGCTGAGATAGCCCTGATAGGCCTTGGTGAAGGCCGCCATCTGTGCCGCCGTGGCCTTTTTCGCCGGTGGGCCCAGCGCCGAACGGGCAATGGCCGCGACATCGGCGTATTTCACGAACACCGCCTCAAAAGCCGAATACATCTGCTTTTCGCTTTTGCCGGAATCGATGATCGCGTTGATGTCCTTGACGACCTTGTCAATCAGCCCACGCGCCTCGTCCACCGTCAGGGCGGCAAGCGGCAGCGGGATGGCCAAAGCCACCGAACCCAGCGCGAAACCAGCCGCAAAGCGGCGGCGCGACATCATGAGATGATCTTTGTCCATTACTGGTCCTCATAGGGGTCAATGAAGTCTGCATCAGCCGGGGTCTGACCCAGCTCGAACTGGCGGTATTGCAGGTACAGAAGGCGGGCCTGCGCATAGCCGTCTGCACTGTCATATAGGATCGAGTCAACCGTTTCGGAATGACGCATGCGTGATCCGAAATCGCCGGCCAGATGCGCGATGGTGCCGGCCCACAAAACCGGCGTGGTCAGCACAAGGTTCAGCGGGTTGATCACGCGGTCCACGGCGAGGCCCACGGCGTCGCGCGATGTCGAGGGGCCGTAGAAAGGCAGCACCACATAGACGCCTTCATCCACACCGTAAGTGTACATCGTCGCACCAAAATCGGTGGGTTTGCTGGCCAGCCCCATATCGGTGGCAGGGTCCAGCACCCCGCCAAGGCCAAAGACCGTGTTCACGCCAAAGCGCAGGGTGTTTTGCACCGCGTCATGGATGTTCAGCTGCAACAGATCGTTCACAACATAGCCCGCTGTGTCGATGTTTCCGGCAAAATTCGCCAGCGCGCCGAAATAACCCTCGCGCCCGTCCGTGCCCATCGCATTTGAAATCGGGACCAGCACCGTCTTGTCAAAACCTATGTTCACCTTGAACAGACCGCGGTTCACATCTTCCAGCGGGTCGGGAATGGTGGACGTGGCGGGCGGTGGCGAACAGGCCGATGCCAGCAAGACCAACGCCATCGCAGACGCAATGCCTGCAATTCGAGCTGTCTTGCCAGAAATCAATGGAATCATCGCCTTCATACTTCTATGTTCCCGCACGGTCCCTGTCAGACCATGTATCCTGTCAACCCACCAAGGGATATGCTGTGCAGGGGGCAAATTACAACGGCCAAGCGGCATTTTGCAAACAGGCGGGTGATTTCCGCCGATGGGCAGGCCACACGCCGGGATCGGGAACGGAGAACGGCGGATGAGCCAGATTGATAACCGCCGCGGGGCCGAAGAATTGCGCGCCGCCCGTGCGGATCAGCGCAGCCTGCTTTGGGCGGTTGGTCTGTTTTCCGTGTTCGTGAACCTGCTGCAACTGACGGGCTCGCTTTACATGCTGCAGGTCTATGACCGGGTGCTGGGCAGCCGGTCCGAGGCGACTTTGGTGGCGCTTTCCGTGCTGGCGACGCTGCTGTTCCTGGCACTTGGCCTGTTGGACGCGGCGCGGTCGCGGGTGATGGCCCGCATCGGCGCGCGTATCCAGGAACGGATGGACCGCCGGGTGTTTTCCGCCGCCCTGCGCCGTCTGACCCTGCAACCCAACGAACCCACCGCCGTTGCCGCACAGCGCGATCTTGAGGCGGTGCAGCGGCTATGGGCCTCGCCGGTCTTGCTGGCGCTGTTCGATGTGCCGTGGATGCCGTTCTTCTTTGCGGCGATCTTCCTGTTCCACCCCTATCTGGGGCTGCTGTCCATTGCGGGCGGGGTGGTGATCATCATCGTGGCCATCCTGAACCAACGCGAAACCATCGGGCCCTTGATGCGCAGCAACAGCCTGACCCTGCAGGCAGAGCGGATGTCAGACCTGATCAAGGCCGAATCCGAAACCGTGCAGGCGCTTGGCATGACCGGGGCCACCTTTGACCGCTGGCGCAAGGCGCGGGGCGCAGCCTTGGCGGCCAGCATCAAAGCAGGCGATGTGGGCGGCACCTACAGTGGCATTTCGAAAACCTTCCGCATGTTCCTGCAATCGGCGATGCTGGGCATGGGCGCCTGGCTGGTGCTGAAGGGTCAACTGAGTTCCGGCGCGATGATCGCCGGGTCGATCCTGATGGGCCGTGCGTTGCAACCTATTGAAATCGTTGTGGGCCAATGGGCCATCGTCACGCGCGCGCGCGAGGCAAACCGCCGCCTGGCAGAGCTTTTGTCGCGCGTACCCGAAGAACCCACCCGCCTTGCCCTGCCCCCACCCAAGGCGGTGCTAGAGGCGCAGAACCTGACCGTCATCCCCCCCGGCGACACGCAGGCCGTGCTGCGCGCGGTCAGCTTCCGGCTGGAACCGGGGCAGGCGATGGGCGTTATCGGCCCGTCCGGGGCGGGAAAATCCACGCTGGCCCGCGCCCTGATCGGGGTCTGGAAACCGGCAGGTGGCAAGGTGCGGCTGGATGGCGCCACGCTGGATCAATATGATCCAGATGTGCTCGGGGGCTATATCGGCTATCTGCCGCAGCGCATCGCGCTGTTCGATGGCACCATCGCCGAAAATATCTCGCGCCTGAACGCGCGTGCGGATGCGGGCATGGTTGTGGATGCCGCCAAACGCGCCGCAGCGCATGAGATGATCGTGAAACTGCCTGATGGCTATGACACCCGCATCAGCCAGATCGGCGGCAGGCTTTCGGGCGGGCAGATTCAGCGCATCGGTCTGGCCCGCGCGCTGTTTGGCAATCCGGTGATCCTGATCCTGGATGAACCGAATTCGAACCTCGACAATGATGGCACCGTTGCCCTGAACACCGCCATCCGGTCCACGAAAGAGGCAGGCGGCGCGGTGCTGATCATGGCGCATCGCCCGGCGGCCATTCAGGAATGCGATCTGCTGCTGGTGCTGGAGGATGGCATGCGCCGCGCCTTTGGCCCGCGCGACGCAGTTCTGCGCGAAATGGTCAAGAATCACGCCCAGATCACACAGGCGGCAACACCCGGAGGTGTCGCATGAGCGGCGCGGAACAATGGTCGGCCCGACGCCCGATCGTCATCGGTCTGCTGACGGTGGCCTTGCTGGTGTTCGGCTTTGGCGGCTGGTCAATGCTGACGGAAATTGACGGCGCCATCGTCGCCGCAGGCCAGATCGAGGTCGAAAATAACAAACAGGTGGTGCAGCACCCCGATGGCGGCGTTGTCGCCGAAATCAACGTGAAAGAAGGGCAAAGCGTGCAGGCCGGTGATCTTTTGATCCGGCTTGATGGCACGCTGTTCGATTCGGAACTGGCCGTTGTTGAAGGCCAGTTGTTCGAGGCGATGGCCCGCCGCGCCCGGCTGGAGGCGGAACGCGATGACAAGGCGGAACCCACCTTCACCGGCGAATTGGCCGAACTGGCCAAAACGCGCCCCGATGTGCAGGAACAGATCGACGGTCAGCTGAACCTGTTCCACGCCCGCCGCGAAACCCTGGCCCGCCAGACCGAAGAATTGGGCAAGCGGCAGAATCAGATCGCCTCACAGATCGAAGGCATTCAGGCGCAGATGCAGGCCGTGACCCTGCAACTTGGCCTCATCAAGGAAGAGCTGACCGATCAGCAAAGCCTGCTGGATAAGGGGCTTGCGCAATCCAGCCGCGTGCTGGCGCTGCAACGCGAACAGGCGCAGCTGATGGGGCAGATGGGCGATCTGGAATCCTCCAAGGCGCAGGCCGAAGGCCGCGTGACCGAGATTGACATTGAAACGCTGCGCCTTGCCGCCGCCCGGCGCGAAGAGGCCAACACCCAGTTGCGCGATCTGGGCCCGCAGGCGTTGGAAATGGTGGAACGGCGGCGGTCCTTGATTGAACGCATCCAGCGGCTGGATATCCGCGCGCCGGTGTCGGGCATTGTGCTGGGGCTGGTTGTGACCACGCCGCGTTCGGTCATCCGGGCAGCAGAGCCGATCCTGTATATCATCCCGCAGGATCGCCCCTTGGTGATCACCGTGCAGATCCCGCCGATCCATGTGGATGAGGTCAGCGCGGGCCAACGGGTACGGCTGACCTTCCCGTCGTTTCCGTCGCGCACCGCGCAGGATATGTTTGGCCATGTCACCTCGGTTTCCGCCGACTCGCTGACCGATCAACGCACCCAGACCCCCTATTTCCGCGCGGAAATCGTGCTAGACGAGGGCGAAGTGGCCAAGCTGGGCAAGAACGTCCTGCTGCCCGGGATGCCGGTTGAGGCGTTCATCCAATCTGGCGCGCGCAGCCCGATGAGCTATCTGCTCAAACCCTTTACCGATTATTTCAAAATGGCTTTCCGCGAACAATAGCGGCGGCTGTGATTGCCCCGCCTTGCGGGGCAATACTTGACGATTGGTAAAGGCCATCTCGCAACCCGTTGAAAGATAATATCCTTCATCATGTCGCACGCGCGCGACATGCAACGCTTGCCGCCGCCGCCGCGCCCGGCTAGCCTGCGTTCAAACCGTGAAGGAAGGAATCCCATGTCCGCCATCGAAGCCCGCCTTGCCGAACTCGGCGTCACCCTGCCCGACGCCCCTGCCCCGGCTGCGAACTATGTGCCCTTCGTCGTGACCGGCAATCTGGTCCACATCTCGGGCCAGATCAGCCAGAACGCGGGCGGTCAGATCAAGGGCCGCCTTGGCGCCGATATGGATGTGGCGGCGGGGGCCGAGGCTGCGAAATCCTGCGCGATTTCCCTGCTGGCGCAGTTGAAGAAAGCCTGCGGCGGCGATCTTTCCCGCGTGGTGCGGGCGGTGAAACTGGTCGGCTTCGTGAACTCCACCGCCGATTTCACCGACCAACCCAAGGTGATCAACGGCGCCTCCGATTTCATGGTCGCAGCCCTGGGCGACGCGGGCCGTCACGCCCGCTCTGCCGTCTCTGCCGCCTCGCTGCCCTTCGGCGTGGCCGTCGAGATCGAAGGCATTTTCGAGATCAAGTGATGCGCCCCGCCCTGCCTGCCGCGTTTCTGACCACGCCCCTTTCTCACCGCGGCTATCACAACCGGGCCGAGGGCCGGATTGAAAATTCGCTGGGCGCCTTCCGCGCGGCGATCGCGGCGGGCTACGGTATCGAGATGGACGTGCAACTGTCTGCCGACGGCGTGGCGATGGTGTTCCACGACGAAGCGATGCAGCGCCTGACGGCGGCAGAGGGGTTCGTCTGGGACTATACCGCCGCCGAACTGGGCCAGATCCCCCTGCGCGACAGTGCCGAGACCATCCCGACGCTGCAACAGGCGCTGGCCCTGATCGACGGTCAGGTTCCACTGCTGATCGAAATCAAGGACCGCACCGAAACCATGCAGCCCACCGATGGCCGGTTAGAGGCTGCAACGGCGGCGGTTCTGGCGGGCTACAGCGGCCCCGTCGCAGTGATGAGCTTCAATCCCCATTCCGTCGCGCATATGGCGCGGCTGGCGCCGCAGGTTCCACGCGGGCTGACCACGTCTGCCTTCGACCCCGCCGGGTGGGCACCGCTGCCGCCCGAAACCTGCGATGCCCTGCGCCCGATCCCGGATTACGACCGCACCGGGTCCAGCTTTATCAGCCACGAAGCCGCCGATCTGACCCGCCCCCGCGTGGCAGACCTCAAGGCCGCCGGGGCCGCCGTCCTGTGCTGGACGATCCGCAGCCCGGAGGCCGAGGCCGCCGCCCGCAAGGTCGCGCAGAACATCACGTTTGAAGGATATCCGGCTGTCTTGGCTTGACCGCGCCGGGATATGCCGCATCCATGGGGGCCGATCCCCAGATAGGCCACCCCCCGCATGACCGTCGAAGCCCGCCTTCTGAACAACATGGCCGAAATCCCTGCGGCCCAGTGGGATGCGCTGGCCTGCCCGGAAGGGCCGCGCGCCTTTGACCCCTTCACCACCCACCGCTTTCTGCTGGCGTTGGAGGCGTCCGGCTCCACCGGCAAGGGCACCGGGTGGCTGGCCCGGCCCTTGACCCTTCAGGATGGCGGCCCGGTTGCGGCACTGCCGCTGTACGTCAAATCCCACAGTCAGGGCGAATATATCTTCGATCACGGCTGGGCGCAGGGGTATGAACGTGCGGGCGGCAGCTACTATCCGAAACTGCAGGTCGCCGTGCCGTTCACCCCCGCAACCGGGCGACGGTTTCTGTGCGCGCCAGAGCTGCGCCCGGCCCTGCTGGACGCGGCCATCGGCCTGACCGATCAGAACCAGATTTCCTCTTTGCACATCACCTTTTGCACGGGGGAAGAGGCAGAGGCCTTGGCGGGCCACCACGGGTTGCTGCACCGCATCACCCAGCAATTTCATTGGGAAAACCGCGGCTATGGCAGCTTCACCGATTTCCTGAACGACCTGTCCAGCCGCAAGCGCAAGATGATCCGCAAGGAACGCGAAACCGCGCAAAGCGCAGGGCTGACCATCCGCGCGCTGACCGGGGATCAGATTGAACCGGCGCATTGGGATGCGTTCTGGCGGTTTTATCAGGATACCGGCAGCCGCAAATGGGGCACGCCGTATCTGACGCGGGCGTTTTTCAGCGAAATTCACCGGACCATGCGCGACGATGTTCTGCTGGTGCTGGCCTTTGACGGCGCGCGTGCGGTGGCGGGGGCGTTGAACTTCATCGGGCGCGATACGCTTTTTGGCCGCTATTGGGGCTGCGTTGAAGATCACCCCTGCCTGCATTTCGAACTGTGCTATTATCAAGCGATTGACTGGGCCATCGCCCACGGCCTGTCGCGGGTCGAGGCGGGGGCGCAGGGCGAACACAAACTGGCGCGCGGCTATCTGCCAACCCCGGTGCATTCGTTGCACTACATCGCCGATCCGGCGTTTCGCGAGGCCGTATCGCGCTATCTGGATCAGGAACGCCGCGCGGTGGATGAAGAGATTGAAGTGTTGACCGCCTATGGCCCGTTCCGCCGCGTATCGTCAGAGGATTGAACCATGTCTTTGATTTTTTATACCAATCCGCAAAGCCGGGGCCGCATCACCCATTGGATGCTGGAAGAGGTGGGCGAACCCTATGAAACCCGCGTGGTTGATTATGGCACCACCATGAAGGCGCCGGACTATCTGGCGATCAACCCGATGGGCAAGGTGCCCGCACTGATCCACAACGGCGCGGTGATAACCGAAGCGGCGGCGATCATCACTTATCTGGCCGATGCCTTTCCTGCGGCGGGTCTGATGCCCGCCAACCGCGCGGCCTTTTTCCGTTGGATGTTCTTTGGCGCGGGCCCGGTTGAGGCGGCTGTGACCAACAAGGCGCTGGGGGTCGATGTGCCACCGGAACGCCGGGGCATGGTGGGCTATGGCAGCATGGAGGCTGTGACCAACACGCTGGCCGCGCAGTTGGAAAAGACGCCATACCTGTGCGGTGACAGCTTTTCCGCCGCCGATGTTTATGTGGGCTCACAGATAGGATTTGGCATGCGGTTCAAGACCATCGAAGAGCGCCCGGTTTTCACCGAGTACTGGGGCCGGATTTCCGCGCGACCGGCCTTGGCGCGTTCGACCGCCAAGAATGACGCGCTTTTGCCGAAAGGATAAATCATGGCCGATCTGCTATCGCTTGACGCCCGCACCGCCGAACTGCCCGCGCTGGGCGAAACCGGCTGGGGCGCCGCGCCAGACCGCGACGCCATCCGCAAAATCTGGAAATTCCGCAACTTTTCAGAGGCCTGGGGTTTCATGGCCCGCGCCGCACTTGTGGCGGAAAAGCTGAACCATCACCCGGAATGGACCAACCGTTTCAACGTGGTCGATGTAACACTGATCACGCATGATTGCGGCGGGCTTTCGGCCCTGGATACCGAAATGGCCCGCCGTTTCGACAAATTGGCCGGAGAGGCCGAGGTGCAGCGCGACCACTCCGAACCGGTGTCATGCCTGTGTCAGATCAAGGCGAAGGGAATCGCCTGACGGTTCAAATCGCGTCCAGCATCGCCTCGCCGCCCGAAATCTCGCACTGGCCGGATTCGTCGCCGTGGTGGAACACCTTGACCACACCGTCCACCGCATAAAGCGCATAGCGTTTAGAGCGGTCAAGCAGGCCGATGTGCGGCACGTTCAGCGTCATATCAATGGCTTTGGTAAAGCTTGAATCGCTGTCGCCCAGCATGGTGATCCCGGCGGCGGTGGCCCCGGTGGACTGGCCCCATGCGCCCATCACGAAGGGGTCGTTGACGGAAATGCAGATGATCTCGTCCACGCCCTTGGCATCAAACTTCGCCTTGGTGCGGATAAAGCTGGGCACATGCGCGGTGGTGCAGGTGCCGGTATAGGCGCCGGGAAGGCCAAAAATCACGACCTTGCGGCCCTTCAACTTGGTCGCAATATCCACCGCCTCGGGCCCATTCGCGCCCATCTGCATCAACTTGCCACCCGGCAGGGTCGAACCCACAGAAATCGTCATATTGAAATCCTCTCGCGTTGCGTTTTCCCAAGGGGCAGATATAGGGTCTGGCCGGACATTCGACCAGAGGGGGCAGACATGACGCATATCGTGGTAATCGGGGCAGGACAGGCCGGGGCGGCCCTGGTGGCGAAACTGCGCGCGAATGGACATGCGGGCGAGATCACCCTGATCGGCGAAGAAACCGCCCCGCCCTATCAGCGCCCGCCCTTGTCAAAAGCCTATCTGATGGGCGAGATGGCCGAAGAACGCCTGTGGCTGCGCAATCCGGAATTCTATGCAGAACAACGGATTACCCTGCGGTTAGGCCAACCCGTTACGGCGATTGACCCCAAGGCGCGCAAGGTCTCGGTTGGGGGCGACTCCATTGGCTATGATGAACTTGCGCTGACCACCGGATCCCACCCGCGCCGCCTGCCCGCCGCGATTGGCGGGGATATGGCGGGGGTTTACGCCGTGCGCACCTTGGCCGACGTGGATGCGATGAAGGCCGAATTCGTCGCCGGACGGCGGTTGGTGATCGTGGGCGGCGGCTATATCGGGCTGGAGGCAGCGGCGGTCGCCGCGAAACTCGGTCTTGATGTGACGGTGCTGGAAATGGCGCCGCGGATTCTGCAGCGGGTGGCGGCGCCGGAAACCTCGGGCTATTTCCGCGCCTTGCACGCCGCGCATGGGGTGAAAATCCTTGAATCGACGGGGTTGGAGCGGTTGTTGGGCGACGGGCGGGTCACGGGTGTGCGCCTGGCCGACGGCACCGAACTGCCCGCCGATTTCGTGATTGCGGGCGTCGGCATCCTTCCCGGCACCGCACTGGCAGAGGCGGCAGGGCTGGCGATTGAAAACGGCATCAAGACGGACGAATTCGGCCGCACCTCTGACCCGCATATCTGGTCGGCGGGCGATTGCGCGTCCTTCCCGTGGCAAGGCGGTCGGCTGCGCCTGGAATCGGTGGGCAACGCGATTGATCAGGCCGAGGCTGTGGCGGAAAACATCCTTGGCGCGGGCAAGCCCTATCAGGCGAAACCGTGGTTCTGGTCGGATCAATACGATTGCAAACTGCAGATTGCCGGGCTGAACACCGGCTATGACAGCGTTGTCGCGCGCGGGCCGGAAGGCGATGCGGTGTCGTTCTGGTACTTCAAGGGCGATACTCTGCTGGCGGTGGACGCAATGAACGATCCGCGCGCCTATATGGTGGGTAAGCGGCTGATTGAAAACGGACAATCCCCGTCCAAGGCCGCTTTGGCAGACCCCGCCACGGTGATGAAAGACCTGCTGAAGGCATGAGGATCATCGGTGGTGCCGAGCGGGGATTGCACCTGACCCCGGTTGGGACGGGCGATCCGAAGGCGCATTTGCGCCCCACCTCTGACCGCGTGCGCGAGGCGATTTTCAACCTGCTGATCAACGGCGGCTATGGCAATCCGGTGGCGGGCGCGCAGGTTCTGGATGTATTCGCAGGCACCGGCGCCTTGGGGCTGGAGGCGCTGTCGCGCGGGGCAGCGCGGGCGGTGTTTCTGGAAAACGGCGCGGTGGGACTGGCGCTGTTGAAGAAAAACATCGCCTTGATGCGCGCCGAGGATCGCTGTGAGGTGTTGCGGCGCGATGCAACCAAGCCGGGAGTGCCGCCTGCCGCGCGGTTCGATCTGGTGTTTCTGGACCCGCCCTATGGCAAGGGGTTGGGCGAGGCGGCCTTGACGGCGCTGGCCCCGTGGCTTGCAGTTGAGGCTTTGGTGGTGTGGGAGGAAAGCACGCCACCCGCACCGCCGCCAGGGTTCGACGCGCTGGATCAGCGCAAATATGGGGACACGGTGATCACAATTCTCAGGGCTGCCGCATGACGATTTCCGCCGTGATATTTGACTGTGACGGCGTGGTCGTTGACAGCGAAGAAGCCGCGTTTCGGCTTTTGGGTCAAGACCTTGCCCGATACGGCCTGCCGCGCAGCCCGGCCGAGATGCACGCGATGTTTCTGGGCGGCACGGTGCAGGGCATCTTTGTCGAGGCGCGGCGGCTGGGGGCCAGCCTGCCCGACGATTGGGTGCAGGATTTCTACGCGCGGCTATATGACGAACTGGCGCGGGGCACGGCGCTGATCCCGGGGATTCTGGATGTGCTGGACGCGCTGGATGCGCGCGGGCTGCCCTATGCCATCGGGTCGAACGGGTCGGCGCGCAAGATGGAAATTACGCTGGGCCAGCATCCCGGCCTGCGTGACAGGTTCCGGGGGCATATCTATTCGGCGCAGGAATTGGGGCGGCCAAAGCCCGCGCCGGACCTGTATTTGCACGCAGCCAAGGCGTTGGGCGTTGGCCCGCAAGCCTGCGTTGTGGTCGAGGATAGCCCAAACGGGGCCAATGCGGCACGGGCGGCAGGGATGCGCTGCATGGGCTATGCGCCACAGGGGTCAGGCGAGGCGCTGCGCGAAACGGACGCAGAAATATTCCACGATATGAAAGCGTTACCGGCGATCCTTGGGCTTTAGAGCGGGATGAGTTTGCGGGGAATCGAAAATCGCTGCCTCTCGCTTTGCTCGAACGCGTTTTTCGATACTCTTTGTTCCGTGAAACTCTTCCCGCTTTAGCCCTTGGACGAAAAGAACTTTCCGGCGGGCGACAGCGTGAAGATTTCGCAGCCGGTGGCGGTGACGCCGATGGAGTGTTCGTATTGCGCGGACAAGGATTTGTCGCGGGTCACGGCGGTCCAGTCGTCGGCCAGCACCTTGGTTTCGGGGCGGCCAAGGTTGACCATCGGTTCGATGGTGAAGAACATGCCCTCTTCCAGCACCGCGGCCGATCCGGGACGGCCATAGTGCAGCACATTCGGCGGCGCGTGGAACACGCGGCCAAGGCCATGGCCGCAGAAATCGCGCACGACCGACATGCGGTTGGATTCGACAAAGCTTTGAATTGCAAAGCCAATATCGCCAAAGGTGTTGCCCGGTTTGACCGCCGCGATGCCACGCATCAGCGCCTCGTGTGTGACCTCGATCAGGCGTTCGGCCTTGCGCGGGGCGGTGCCTGCGACATACATGCGCGAGGTGTCGCCGAACCAGCCATCGACGATCACCGTCACGTCGATGTTCAGAATATCGCCGTTATTCAACACCTTAGCGCCCGGGATACCGTGGCAGACGACGTGATTGACGCTGATGCAAGAGGCGTGCTGATAGCCCTTGTAGCCGATGGTGGCCGAAACCACGCCGCGGCGAACGATCTCTTCGCGGATGAAGTCGTCAATCGCGGCGGTCGTAGCGCCAGGTACGACAAATTCCCCAACCATATCAAGGATTTCTGCGGCGACCCGGCCTGCTGCGCGCATGCCTGCGAAATCCGCATCGTCATAGATGCGGATGCCATCCCTGGTGACGCGGCCACGAATATCTTCCACGAGCAGTCCCTCCGGTTTGGCATTAGATAGGGCAAGCGGCGCAACTTTGCCAGTCCCGGAAACCGGGTATGCTTTGCGTATGCCTGACGTATGCCGGAACGTATGCCTGACGTGCATACGTTGTGCAGGGCTTTGAAAGCCGCCTGCCGCACCTTATACTTGTGCAAAAGCGGTTCAGGTTTGGACGGAATCGGAAATCGCTGCCTCTCGCTTTGCTCGAACGCGTTTTCCGATGACTCTACTTTCCGTCGAAACCTGAACCGCTCTAAGAATCTGAAGGAGTGCGCCATGACCAATCCAACCGCCGCCATGCTGGTGATCGGGGACGAGATCCTGTCGGGGCGGACCCGCGATTCCAACCTGCACCATCTGGCGGGCGAATTGACGCGGCATGGCATCAATTTGGCCGAGGCGCGGGTGGTGGCGGATGACCATGGCGCGATCGTGGCGGCGGTGAATGCGTTGCGCGGGGCGTGGGAGCATGTATTC